>CAYSBE010000026.1:0-25383 GCA_964429245.1 uncultured Bifidobacteriaceae bacterium
ATCACTATTATACTTACTCACCAAGGGATAGATGAGTACGCCTGTATCACGATAAAAATAATTATTTCCGTATTGAGAAAGTTGCACGTTCCACTTATTCTTTTTATACGCCAGGTGGTTTGCGAATACCGTTCCATATTCATGAACATTTAATCCAGGGCTATTTATTGCATTCAAATGCGGGTCTCCAATTTCATTGCCATTACTAATAAATGACCTAAAAGTGAATCCATCTTTGCTTCGTTTGGATATAATATGAATTATTCCCTTATCATTAAATTCTCCCAAGTAATTACCTACTGCATTTATTACCTCAATACGTTCAATTTCATAAACCGAGATTCCAATTGAATTGATATTAGGTGCGTCCAATTTTAACAATTCCATTTTAACCCCATCAAGCATTAATGTCCAATTTTGTTGCTGATAGCTTCCAGAACCATTAGACACCAAATTCCACCTATCGCCATTCCATGTGCCCATTGTCCATCCATCCACTAATTGCAGCACATCACTAACGAGGGTATAACCACTGTTTAAAATCTGCTCTTTGGTAATTATTTGTTTTTGATTGCTGATTGTATTGGATATCTCTGAATTTGGGTCACGTTTCCAAAATTGATACACAAGACTGTCTTGTTGTGCAAATACACTAAGGCTAATTAAAAGCGATAACAGAATTAATATTAATCGAGCCATTTTTTCAATGAAGTTGAACTCTTAAAATAATAAATCAACCCAACATCCAACATCGACATATCATTTCGGGGGGCAGCAAAAATCCATTGCCGCTTAATTGAGGCCATCAAGCCCAACTTGTTTTTTAGCCGAAATTCAGCACCAATTTCCAACCCGCTACTAATTTCGGTTTCAAATGTACGGTTTGCATAAAGGACAGTTCCTTGAACATCCATATAATAAGTATTTAACCCAATCTGACCTCCGCCAAAAAAGTAAAAGTATTTTGATATCGGAAAATAATAATGGTAAGCAATGCCATTATCAAATAGCATACAATCAGGATAAGAAGTTGCAATGTCGGGTGTAATACGTGTATACTGAAATTGGTACCTAATGTATCCCTTTCCGTAGTTAACACCAACCGAAGCACGTAAAAAGTTTTGTGGTGTATAATCAAAATATTTAGGCCCAAAACGCAGTACCGGCATGTATCCTATACCAATATTCAATTGGGATAATTCAGGAATATTTAAAGATTGTGCAATTAATGAAATTTGACATGCAATTAATAATATAGCTGTAATAAGAGCCTTAATCATTTTTTACTTCCGAAAACTTTTTGTAACAGTTCGGTCACCCTAGCCAAGGGATCCTTCCTAATTTGCTTTTCTTGATCAGCCACCTTTATAAATAATCCCGTTAATGCTTTTGACGTGACATGTTCACTTAAGGTATTTGTGGTAATTTTATCATACAGTATTCCATTGAGTGAAGCTGTATTATAGGCTGTGATTAAGTTGCTGTAAATAGTTTCTGCTGAAAGGTTGAAAACCAATTTTTTATCTAAAGATGTTTGGATTTTAGGTGCAAATGTAGCCTTTAATGGCTGAAAGGTTTTGCCATACAAATATGCCGTGGCAGCCGTATCATTCCCATTCAAAATGCCAAAACCATCTTCAATGGTTATGCTGGTAATGGCATTTACAAAAATGGGTTTGGCTTCAGATGCAGCATCTTCTGCAGCTCGATTCATAGATACAAGTGTTTGTTCAAGCAATAAATCTCCTCCTGGTATTGAACTAATCCTAGTATAAATAACTTTAGCTTCAGGCGGTAATAGTATTTTAACAATAGAATCGCGGTAGTACCCATCTAATTTATTTAAAATAGACACACTGGTATCTGTACCAACGGAAAGGGCCTCTTTCAAACCCAATATAACTTCTTCATTTGTTAGTGCACCTGTGTCACCAAACACTTTGTTTAAATCCTCTTCTGTGCAGGATGTCAATAAAAAAAAAGAACATACAATAAAGAGTATATTTTTCATACCATTCAAATTAAATTACTTCAAATAAATATCAAGCCACTCGAAAAATTCACGCTGCCACAAAACCGAATTTTGTGGTTTCATTACCCAATGGTTTTCATCGGGGAAATATAGCAATTTACTTTTAATGCCTTTAACTTGGGCTGCCGTAAATGCTTCTAGTCCTTGTGTAAGCGGAACCCGATAATCTTTTTCATTATGAATAATCAATATGGGTGCATCCCAATTTTTCACAAACCGATGAGGGGAATTGTCAAAGTTTTTTGGGCGGGGAATATTCCAATATGCACCTTGGTTATCATTGTTGGCAAAAAACATTTCTTCGGTACTTCCATACCAACTTTCCATATTAAACATCCCGCAATGTGCAATAAATGTTTTAAAACGTTTGTTGTGATTTCCCGCAAGCCAATATACAGAAAACCCTCCGAAACTTGCACCTACTGCCCCCATTCTTGTTCTATCAACAAATGGGATTGTCATTGCATCATCGGTGGCCGTAAGCAAATCACGCATAGCCTGTCCACCATAATCTCCAATTATTTGATCGTTCCACTCACTTCCAAATCCCGGTAAGCCCCTGCGATTAGGAGAAATCACAACAAAGCCATTGGCTGCCATCAATTGAAAATTCCACCTGTAACTGAACGATTGGCTAACTGGACTTTGCGGACCACCTTGACAATATAGCAAAGCAGGATAACGCTTGTAGGGAAGCATATTCGGTGGGCTTGTTATCCATACCAACATTTTTTTATTATCGGTGGTTGTCACCCATCTTTTTTCAACCTTGCCCCACTTTATTTTATCTGTTATCTGTTTATTGGTAAATGTTAGTTGTTTCTCTACACCTTTTGCGTCAATTGAAAACAATTCTGATGGCAATGTATGTGATTGTTTATTACCAATAATTCTTGTAATCTTATTATCCGCTGTGGTAAACACATCAAACCCAGTATAATCATGGTCGCCTTTTGTGATAGGAACAACAGAGGCGTAAGTAGTGGCGGTTTTACCTCCTATTTCTTTAGCTTGATAAATTTGTTTTGTTCCCTCAACCGTAGTTGTGAAGTAAAGGTTATTGTTCACATTACTCCATTCAAAGTTATTTACCGTTTGGTCAAATAATAGGGTTACTTCAATGGTTTGTTTCGTATCAAAATAATATACCATCAACCTGTTTTTATCTGCTTCGTTTCCTGCCCTTCTCATACTTAGCCAAGCAATATGTTTACCATCAATTGAAAATTGAGGATAACGATCATAACCACTATAGTTTTCTGTCAAATTGGTTGTGGATTTTGTTTCGGCATTGTAGATAAAAATATCTGTATTGGTACTCAACGCCTCTTGCGTGCCGTGTAATTTCTTGCAGGTATAAGCCAATTTTTTTCCATCAGGGCTCCAATTAAATTCATCATCGCTGCCAAATGGTCGAGCAGGAGCATCAAACTTTTCATCTTTCATGATGTCTTCTCCCTGTTTTATTTTTCCATCGTCAAATGTGGAAATAAAGATGTGGTTATAGGTATAGTCATGCCATGCATCCCAATGGCGATAAAACAGTCCGTCAAAAATGCGTGCAGTTGTTTTGGGCAAATCCGTATAAATTTCATTTAAGGATTCATCCAATTTCACTTTTGCGGCATAAGCAATACGCGTCATTGAAGGCGAAACTTTATAAGCCAATATTCCACCATTGATATCGGAAAGTTGCCTTACCCCGCTGCCATCCGGGTTCATTTCAAATAATTGAACACTGCCAGTAGATGCAGATAGAAAATTTATTTTTTTTCCATCAGGTCGCCACTTAGCGTTAAATGCTGATAACGATTCATTGGTAAGCTTAGTGGCCACTCCACCATTGATAGGCACACTATAAATATAATTTTTACTATTGTTCTCTTCTAAGCTGAAAAATTTAACCTCATATAAAACAACCGTTCCATTTGGAGAAATTTGAGGGCTACCCACTCTGCCTAATTTAAATAAAAGCTCTGGCGTAAGTTTATCTTGTGCTACTCCAACTATCGAGATTAAAAATATATAAGAGATTAGTAAAAATAAGTGCTTCATAATCAGATTTACAATAAATTTTTGAACAGAGAGTTTAACTCGCAATGTAATTTTTGCCAAAGGATAGTTATTGACATGTTGTACACGAATACTACTTTGGAGCATGCCTGCGTTTTCTTGGTAAAACTACAATCCACAAAGCTTAGTGAACAATTAAACCATGCAACTAATAAAGAGCTCATGAATTAGTGATTTATTCGAATAATCATATAGAAAATACATTCATGACTTCATTTAAAGTTAAAGGTGGGAAACCACTAAAAGGCGAACTTGTTCCACAGGGTGCAAAAAACGAAGCATTGCAAATTTTATCTGCAGTGCTGCTTACTTCCGAGAAAGTAACCATTTCAAATATTCCGGATATTCGGGATGTGATGAAATTAATTGAATTACTTGGCGATTTGGGTGTAAAAGTAACCAAAGTTCTTAGTGACACTTACACCTTCGAAGCCAAAGAGGTAAACCTAGAGTACCTCCGCAGTGATGATTTTAAGAAAAAAGGAGCTGCACTTCGTGGTTCAATCATGATTATTGGTCCTATGTTGGCAAGATTTGGCATGGCATATATACCTGAACCTGGTGGTGATAAAATTGGCCGCAGACCTGTTGACACACACCTGCGTGGATTTGAAGCCCTCGGTGCTACGTTTGAGCATTTACGCGAAGAACGTTTCTATAAAATCAATGCCACAAAATTGAAAGGCGCTTACATGATGCTTGATGAAGCATCTGTTACTGGCACTGCCAATATAGTAATGGCCGCTTCCTTAACTCCGGGCACAACACAAATTTACAATGCAGCCAGCGAGCCCTATTTGCAACAATTATGCAAAATGATTAACCGCATGGGTGGCAAAATATCAGGCTTAGGCTCAAACTTGCTTACCATTGAAGGAGTTGCACAACTGGGGGGTTGCGAACACCGCATGCTTCCCGATATGATTGAGATTGGTTCGTTTATTGGTTTGGCTGCTACCACACAATCAGAAATTACAATTAAAGATTGTGCCATACCTGAATTGGGAGTTATACCTACCATCTTCAGAAAAATGGGAATTGAAATGGAATTTCGTGGTGATGATATTTATCTTCCTGCACAAGAAAGCTACAAAATACAATCACTAATTGATGGTTCAATATTAACCATTAAAGACGGTATTTGGCCAGCATTTACACCTGATTTGATTTCGATTGCATTGGTAACAGCTACCCAAGCCAAAGGAAGCGTGCTTATTCATCAATGGATGTTTGAAAGTCGCTTGTTTTTTGTCGACAACCTGATAGATATGGGAGCAAAAATTATCTTGTGCGATCCGCATCGGGCGGTGGTCATCGGTTCAAACCGTGAAACAAAAATGAGGGGAATTACCATGAGTTCGCCAGACATTCGCGCTGGAGTGGCCATGCTTATTGCCGCATTGGCAGCAAATGGTACAAGTACAATCAACAATATTGAGCAAATTGATCGTGGGTATCAATTTATTGACAAACGCTTAAATGCAATTGGTGCCGAAATCCAACGCATTGATTAATTTTTATGAAAAAATATTTTTTCATCTCAATATCATTATTTGTGCTGGCGGGATGGAAATACGCTTCTGATCCACTTCCCGAAAAACTTCCCTCTTTTACCTATTACAATTTAGGAGGTGACACGATTAGTACTGATAGCCTTAAAGGCAAAATTGTTTACATAAATTTTTGGGCTTCATGGAGCTACAATAGCCGTAAATTGAACCAGCAACAGCTTGCATTGTATGAGAAATATCGACAAAAAAGTTTACGTAAAAAAATGACTATCGAATTTATCAGCGTTTCGCTCGATACAAGAAGAGATTTATTCAAAGCAGCCGTAGGTCAGGATGATTTACATTGGCCAAATAATGTGTGTGACTTCAAAGGATGGTCATCTGACTATGTAGCATTGTTCAATGTAAAATCATTGCCATCTAATTATATTTTTGGGCCTGATGGAAAACTGATTGGACACAATGTTTGGGGAACCCGTTTAGACTCACTTCTGCAACAACAATATGCTTTGGTGTCAAATTGACACAGGCAAACGCTGTGGCAATGTATTTGCCAATATTGAGCAAAATAATCATACAAGAATTCAATGAAAACAGAGGATATAAACGAACAACCCGTTCCTAAAGAGGAGATAAAGACAGATGAACCAATGACAGGTGAGGAAATTAAGTCAGTAATAGATGCTGATATTGAACAATTGCATGAAAATGCGTCAGCAACTGACAAAGACTGGGAAACCGAATTGAAAAACATGGAAGATAAATACCTCCGTTTGTATGCAGAGTTCGATAATTTTAGAAAACGGACTGCAAACGAGCGCATAGAACTTTTCAAAACAGCCAATCAAGAAGTATTGGTTGCCCTTCTTCCCGTTTTAGATGATTTTGAGCGAGCGTTGAAAGCAATGCAATCTGCCACTGATATTGAACCGGTTAAGGAAGGTATAAGCTTAGTAAGCAACAAATTCAAAAACATTCTTACCTCAAAAGGTCTAAAGCCAATGGAAGCACAAGGCGTTGCATTTAATCCCGATTTGCATGAAGCCATAACCAAAATTCCAGCACCTTCTGAAGACCTAAAAGATAAGGTAGTAGATGTTGTTGAATCAGGATATTTCCTTGGTGACAAAGTAATTAGGTACGCTAAAGTAGTTGTAGGAGAATAAGAAATGGCCAAAAGAGATTATTATGAAATTTTA
This sequence comes from uncultured Bifidobacteriaceae bacterium, assembly GCA_964429245.1. Lineage (GTDB taxonomy): Bacteria > Bacteroidota > Bacteroidia > UKL13-3 > UKL13-3 > CAYSBE01. The sequence goes on from CAYSBE010000026.1 coordinate 6,816, forward strand.
GGTGTTAACCGAAATGCCAATGCAGACGAAATAAAGAAAGCATACAGGCAAATGGCCATCAAATACCATCCCGATAAAAATCCTGGCAACAAAGAATCGGAAGATAAATTTAAAGAAGCAGCCGAAGCCTACGAAGTATTAAGTGACCAGCAAAAACGAGCAAACTACGACCGATTCGGACACCAAGCATCAGGGCAAGGTGGCGGATATTCCGGTGGAGGTATGAATATGGACGACATATTCAGTCAATTCGGTGATGTGTTTGGTGATGGTAATCCATTTGAATCCTTTTTTGGAGGTGGCGGTGGACGAGGCGGCAGAAGAACTGGCGGTGTGCGTGGCAGCAATGTGCGCATCAAGGTAAAACTAACCCTTCAGGAAATTGCTACCGGTGTTGAGAAAAAGATTAAATTTAACCGTTTGCTTATTGCAGATGGTGTTACGTATAAAACATGTGCAACCTGCAATGGCGCAGGACAGGTAAGAAAAGTAACCCAAACATTTTTGGGACAGATGGCAACTACCAGCATTTGCCCTGCTTGCAATGGCTCCGGAAAAACAATTGATAAAAGACCAGGTGGCGTTGCTGCTGATGGACTCGAAAGTAGAGAAGAAGTTGTGAGTATCAATATACCGGCAGGTGTTTCGGATGGCATGCAATTGAGCATGCAAGGAAAGGGAAATAGTGGCCCCGGTGGTGGACCTGCCGGTGACCTCATTATCTTAATAGAAGAACAGGAAGACCCCATACTAAAAAGAGATGGGGTAAATATTGTATACGATTTGCACATCAGTTTTATTGATGCAGCTTTGGGTCAAAATGTAGAAATACCAACTGTTGACGGAAAAGTAAAAATGAAAATTGAGGCGGGTACACAAGCAGGTAAGATTTTACGCTTACGAGGCAAAGGAATACCTGACCTGAATAGCAATTACCGAGGCGACCAATTGGTACATGTAAATGTATGGACACCTCAAAAGTTGACTGCTGAAGAAAAATCTGTATTGGAAAAACTACGTGATGCAGATAATTTCAAACCACATCCGTCCAAAAACGACAAAGGATTTTTTGAAAAAATGAAAGAGTATTTTAATTAAACATAGTTATACAACTTGAATATCCTCACGGTAAATAATATCACCAAAAGCTATGCTACACATCTGGCACTTGATGATGTAAGTGTAGCTGTACCAAAGGGTAGCATTTATGGCCTATTGGGTCCTAATGGCGCTGGTAAAACAAGCCTTATTCGCATCATCACACAAATTACAGCACCCGATAAGGGAAACGTAATGTTCAATGATGCACCTTTGCGTGCTGAACATATCGCACAAATTGGATATTTACCCGAAGAACGAGGCTTATACAAAAAAATGGAAGTGGGTGAGCAATTGATATACTTCGCAAGATTGAAAGGATTGTCAAGAAACGAAGCCCTTATTCGATTAAAAGATTGGATTGAACGCTTTGGTATGCAAGACTGGTGGAAGAAAAAAGTAGAAGAACTATCTAAAGGTATGCAACAGAAAGTTCAATTTATTTCTACCGTGCTGCATCAACCTAAATTAATTATTCTGGACGAACCATTTTCAGGATTTGATCCCATCAATGCCAATTTAATTACAGACGAAATATTGCGTTTAAAGGCCAACGGCTGCTCCATCATATTTTCAACACACCGTATGGAATCAGTTGAACAGTTGTGTGACCACATTGCGCTTATCTATAAATCTAAAAAAGTTCTTGAAGGTCCCATCCACGAAATACGCAATAGGTTTAAAGACAATTCGTTTACGGTTCGCCACGCTTCTCCGCTCACAGCATCATCATTGTTCGATATTCTGTCTTCAAAAGCTGAAAACGGATTGTATACAAGTACGATAGCGGCAATAAACAATACGGATAACAACTCCATTCTCCAACAGTTAATCAGCCAAACAGAGGTGAGCAAATTCGAGGAAAATATTCCCGGAATGCAAGATGTATTTATTAGGGCACTGGAAGGAAACCCAGTGTAGCCAAATAAAATTAGCATTACACCTTCTTTCTAAACACTTGAAATATTTCTTTATCAATAATGCCAACATAAAAGCTAAGCATTGTGTAAAGAAAAAATAACAACCCGGCTTTACATATTAACCACCAAAGGTTTCCTTGAAGAAAACCGGATAATGGAATAACAACAACTGCCGCAGTTATTACACACGTGAATAAATGTTTTAACGGAAATGTAATTTTTAGTTTTCCGCTATGGTACACAAATCCCGAAATTGCGGTAAGTGCTACAACAATACTTTTTATCCAAGCTGCCGATTCACTTCCATAAATGGGAATGAATATGAAACATCCAGTTACAACCAATATCGCTGCAAAAAAATCCTGCATCAATAGAAACTTATTCTTTCCCAAACCAATATGCAATTGCATAGTTAGAAAACTCAATGCACCAAGTGAGTAACCAACAATCAATACCTTTAGAAAATAAGACGAATCAGCATATGTTGATGAATAAATGTACGTGATAATTTCTCTGGCATGCACAAAAACAAAGAATGCCACAAAAACCACAAGCCATTGCATATAACGCATAAATCGAAAATACACATCCGAAGCTCGATCCTTATCCTGTCGATGCGCAGAAAAGAAACCCATCATAGCTCCCGGTAAAATTCGAAATATTTCAAGCGAAAGAGCCAACACAGATAAGGCAATACTATATGCTGCCAACTCCGAATATCCCGAATACTTTTTGATGAAATAAAACTCCGTTCGCTGCCAAAGTACTGCCGCTAAGATTGAAGACACTGCCAAAATCATTGCATTTCTTAAAAGTACTTTATACGTGAGTTCGATTGTTTGGTTTGCTGTGCCTTCGGGTTTAGCATTCATAAAAACATAGAGGTTCCAAATGATGAAGAGTGCATTGGTGATAATGAATGTATAAATGTAACCCTCCATCCCAAACATCGGCAGTGTAATCCATATCAAAAAGCCACCTAGCACACAAATGAGTGAATTTCCTATGGCCAATGTTTTATAGCGAAATGTAGATTGTGCTGCACTTTGAAAATAATTGGATAAAAATTGTGAAATCATCAATACAAGCACAATTACGCTTATATGGCTATTTGTAAAATATGTATACGTATACCAAACTACTAAGGCAACAACCGTACTCGTTAGGGATGAGCTGAACAAAAAACGTTTCAACATAGCCAAATGCGCTACCTCATTGTTGCGGAAAGCTGCTGCATAAAATCGTTGAAAGGTGGCAAGTGATCCAAAATTGAAGAGTGTCCACAACATCACGATGCTAAAATTAATATATTGTAATTGACCAAATTGCTCAGCAGGCAAATTGCGTGACGTATAAACCGATGCACCAAACACAAATATGTAGAATACAATCCTTGAGAGGAAGTTGTAAATCGTGATATTTGCTACATTAATTTTATTACTATTGTTCATCTTTTGGTGTCTGTAAGCAAACATATTAAATCCATTTTACCAAACCGCTGGAAATATCCATTTTGGTACCTTTTTAAGTCTCCTCAGCGGGATATTGGATGGCATACGCTTGCAAATGACTTAAAAGGTATTGGTATTTTTCTAAAAAGCAGCATCATCCAAACCAAAGAATTCGAAACAGTAAGTATATGTACAGGATTATATAATCGCAGTGAGCATTACCTGAATACATTACTTGAAAGTATTAATCGTGCTACCAATAAAGAGTTCATTGAACTGTCTGTTTATGATTGCGGCTCAAACGACATTGACAATTTAGAAACCGAAATCAGAAAACGATGGACCGGCAAGCTGATTTTTCATAGTGAAAAAATAGCTTTTACACGCTCATACGCATTTAACAAAGCGGTAGAGCAAAGCAACGGTACACGTATATTTCTTTGCGATGCAGACATGTCAATTCCTTCAACATTTGTAAGTCACTGCCATCAATATATACAAACCGATGTGGTGTGGTTTCCGATTTGCTATTTTCTTTATCGGGATAAGCAACCTGAAATTAAACATGGAAATGGCGAATGGGCGCAATACGCAAGTCATGGTATGATGGGCAGTATGCGCAATGATTTTTTTCGAGTTGGGAAACTAAATGAAAAATTTACAACATGGGGTGGAGAAGACAACGACCTTTGGAAAAGATTTCATGAAAACAATTTTATTGTCATTCGCAATCGGGAGTATGGTTTATTTCACCATTGGCACGAAACGCACAACCGCAAATTTGCCCATTTTAATATAAACGGATAGCATTGAATCAATACTACCCGTTTTCAATCATTACTTTAACCTAAGTAAGTCTATCAATACCTCTTCGCCTTCTGTGAGGATAAGGTCATTTTTATCCAGTAACGCTGATTTATTCTCTTTGCGTTCCTCTTCTCTTTTCTTCCTTTGGGCATCTATGCGATCTGATTCGGTTTTATATGCAACAAGGTTAAGTGTCACATATTCTTGTGATTCAATTTTCTTTACCTGCTCTATATCTTCCAACAGATAGGCATACTCTTTATTTTTTGCCAATCTTTCCTTTTCTTGGGCTACCATTTGTGCTCTTGCCAGTTGCTGCTCATCCAATTTATCAAATGACGAGGTCACAATTTGATCCCAAGGCAATGCATAAGGACTTGCATCTTCTCCATATTGCCTGTCGTCATATAAACTTGGCAAGTGTAAATCAGGAGTAACTCCTTTATGCTGGGTACTGCTACCGGTTACTCTGTAAAATTTGGCAAGGGTAATTTTTACTTGTCCTACTTTTTTGTCCCCAATACGAATATAATTATTCATATCCTCAACTTGCTGTACGGTTCCTTTACCAAAAGTTCGCTCACCCACTATAAGTCCACGGTTGTAATCTTGTATAGCACCCGAAAATATTTCGGAGGCAGATGCGCTAAATCTGTTTACCAACACAACCAATGGCCCGCCATAAAATACCACACCATTATCCTTATCCAGTTCCTGACGAATGCTGCCCATCATGTCTTTTATCTGCACAACAGGTCCTTCTTTTATAAACAAACCGGTAAGTTCAACGGCTTCCTGCAATGAGCCTCCTCCATTATTTCTTAGGTCAATAATTAGGCCATCTATCTTTTGTTTTTGAAGTTCTGTAATTAGTTTTTTTACATCACGTGTTGTGCTTTTGTAGTTTTTATCTCCTTTAGCAGCTGCTGCAAAATCAATATAAAAAGTAGGTATGCTGATTACACCTAATTTGTATTTCTTTCCGTTACGTGTTATTTCTTTAATGCTGCTCTTTGCTGATTGGTCTTCCAAGACAATTTTGTCCCTAACCAAAATAATCATCTTAGTACTATTTGGTTCGGCAGCTGGAATTACTTGCAATTTTACTGTTGTGCCTTTTTTGCCTCTTATAAGAGATACGACATCATCAATGCGCCAGTCAATTACGTTTACAATTTCGCTGTCTTTGCCTTGTGCTACTCCAATAATTTTATCGCCTGCAAAAAGTTGTTTACTTCTGTCGGCCGGTCCTCCTTTAATTACCTCGCGAATTTTGGTGTATTCATTTTCAGTTTGTAACTGCGCACCAATCCCTTCAAGCGACAAGGTCATGCTCTGGTTGAAATCTTCTGCAGTGCGTGGAGAAAAATAATTGGTATGCGGATCACACACTTCCAATATGGCATTCATGATAACTTGAAACACATCTTCATTTTTTGTCTTATCATATAGTTTTTTCAAGTTCTCATAACGTTTCTTAATCGTTTCACTATACTCAGCATGGTATTTGTTGTTTGCTGCCAATAGCAAGCATTCGTATTTCAGCTTTTGTTTCCAAAGTTTGTCCATAGATGCGTAATCTTTTTCCCAAGATGCTTTTTCCCTATCATATTGAAACGAATCATTGGCAGTGAAATCAAAAGAGTCTTTTAGCAAAGCAAGTGCAAAGTCAGACCTTTCATATAGCCTTTCTTGAAACACATTAAAAACTTCGAACAAAAAATCAATTTTCCCATTGAGCATGGCATCATCAATTTGAGTGCGGTATTTCTCAAAACTTGCAATATCTGACGCAAGAAAATAAACCTTTTGAGGATCTATATTTTCAAGATAATTGTCAAAAGCTTTACGCGAAAAATCATCATTTATAGCGGGTTTTGCGTAATGATAAGATGCTGCAAACTGAAGCGATGTTTGGTACACCATTGGGTGCTGCTCTTCAGGTGCATATTTTTTAGGGTCGCTGCCAGCATGGGCAGTACAAAACGAAATAAAAAACGGGATAAGAATTAAGAGTTTGTTGTTCATATAAAAAATTACTTCACAATAAGTTTACGAGTAGAAATGAGCTGTCCGTTTAAATGGTAGCTATAAAAATACATGCCACTTTCCCAATCAGCAACATTAAGAGAAACTGAATTCAATCCATTGCGCGCATTTGTCTTTTCTGTAAAACATTTTTTACCCGTAATATCGTAAATACTAATCTCTGCTTGGTTGGCCTCCATTGCATAAAAATTGATGGTTAGTTGGTTAGTAGCTGGATTGGGATGGGCTCCAAACAAATAATCTTTGGGTTTAACCTCAATGTCATTTAAAGATGTAGGAGGTGTTTTGAAATAAATGCGGTAATATCCATCTGGCGCAGTAATTGGCTTCACAGCGGTTTTGCCATTATTGGTTTCTGCCTCTAAATAATATTCAATAATATCATCAACCGAAATATTGCCCGGAACCAAGTTTCCAACATAATAATTACTGCTATCGGTTAGTGACAATGTTTGCCATGTGTTAGTACCTTTAACACGCCACTTGCACACTGCTGATGAAATGCCCGAACGGTTTGTGATTTGGGCAAAGATGCGATATGATGTTTGCATAGGCTGTAATCCGTCAATACTTGGATGCCAAAAATGAACAGGATTTTCTGCCGGAATTTGCATGGTAATGCAATGAATTTCACCTCCTCCTACACTTAATGCACGTGAATCAATATCCACTACTTTATAACCAGGCATGATGCTTTTGAAAAACTCAGTCATCTTTTCTGTTTGTTGTTCATTACCCGAAGTATCATTTGAATAGCTTGGATAAATAAATGTTTTATTTACTGTTAAACCATTTACAAACGTGCGGGCATCTTGGTTCATCTGGTTGCAGGTTTTCCGAGAATAAACACCTGCATCGTCTGTTGGGTGCTCTACCCTATAGATGCGATAAGGCCTGTTGTAAGGTGAAACCATTGTGGTCATATATTGATAAGCATCTTCTACTCGTTTTTTATCACCTGCTGTAATCACATCCGGATATTTTACCACCATGATGGTTTGTTCGTCAATCATTTTGGTATACAAATCGATATGACCTGTACCGCCATCACAAAACAACTCTCCCAATTCTGCAACCGAATCAATGGCAAATAGGTTTCGCATGGTATCCAATGTTTGTGCTTTTGACCATACTGGATTATGCGCCCATGCCGATGCATTGGTATTGGTAATCACCGTGCTAAAAAAAGTGCGACCAAATCCGTCTGTCATCAGGTTGCCACCTTCTCCATACAAAGCAGAGCTGTACAAGGGCAGGTTTAGTTCTTCTGCCACTTTTAAGGAAAATGTATCATCATATTCGCGGCCATCATAATATTTTAAGTCAACCAAAAGCAAACTATCTTGTGTGCCATAATACATACCGCTTGGAGCAAAATCGCGCATCCACCATGCATTACCCATGCTCACTATAAATTTATAATTGACTAAAGGAGTGCCTAAGTTTTGCATAAACGCTTTGACAGTAACGGTATCTTTGGCTTCATATACCCTGATCCATACTGGTACTTCTTGCTGAATGTAATTAGCCAACTGAGCTGAAACAAAACCCCATTCGGTGATGGTATCGGCTCCTTCATACTCAAATGTGATATCGTTGTATAAATCGGACCAGGAGATAAGCACCACCTGTGATTCTTCAAATTCTCCCGGATAGCGCATGTTGGCAGGCATCACAATTCCAGTTTTATTTAATTGCGAAAAGGGCTTATTTGCACTCCTGGCTAATGCCGATTCGGCAATTGTTTTGTAGGCAGGTAACCTTCCATGGTTCAACTGTGCAGATACAAATTGGTTTACGCTAAGAGCGAATACAACCAAGTATAACTTTATTTTATTTCTCATATTTCAAATATTACTTTTTCAATCCAATTTCTTTTAACCGTTCATCCAAATATTGTCCCGCTGTGATAGGTTCATAATGTAAAAGATTCATATCATCTATGCATTCAGGTAAACAATCCAATTTCATTTCCGATATCGGATGAAGAAAAAATGGAATAGAAAACCGAGACATACCCCATTTCTCTTTAGGAGGATTCACTACGCGGTGGGTAGTTGATTTGAGTTTGTTATTGGTTAAGCGTTGTAACATATCGCCAACATTTACCACCAATTGTTCAGGAAGTGCAGTAATGGCAACCCACTCGCCTTGTTTGTTTAGCACCTCTAAACCTTCTGCAGATGCGCCCATAAGCAGGGTAATTAAATTTATATCTTCATGCTCAGCGGCCCTTACTGCATCCTTAGGATCGGTTGTAATGGGTCCATAATGTATGGCGCGTAAAATGCTATTGCCTTTGTGTATTTTACTATCAAAATAAAATTCATCCAAACTAAGATAGAGTGCAATAGCCCTAAGCATATGCTTGCCCGTTTCTTCCAACGCCTTATATGCTTTCTCTGCAAGCACATTAAATGCTTCAATTTCTGAAACCTTCACATTATCCGGATATTCAGCTTTTCGCTGGTCTCCTTCATTTAGGTATTGTCCGAATTGCCAAAATTCTTTTAGGTCGCCTGTTGTTCGTCCTTTTGCATGCTCTTTTCCAAAAGATGTATAGCCTCGTTGTCCGGCTAAACCTTCTATTTCATATTTTTCTTTTATGTCAAACGATAGGTTAAAGAAAGCCTTAACAGCTTCGTACAAATCAGTGGTAAGTTGATCGGACAGTAAATGTCCCTTAAGTGCAACAAAACCTATCTCTTCATAAGCCTTGCCTAAATCATTTACAAACTGCATTTTTTGTTTCGGGTTACCCGACAAAAAATCATTAAGATCTACAGATGGAATGCCTGCTTGATGTGTACTCATATTTATGGATATTGTGAATTTTTCTTTTTTAGTAATTCATTAAAGTGATCAAATTCTTTTCTAAAGAACAAGCCTAAACCCTGTGTGGTCACGTTTTTATTGTAAAGCGCATCGTTGGTACTTTTACTAAATACTTTAAACTTGATATTGCCTGATTTTGTAAGGTCATATTGGGTCATAAAGTTGTTGTTAAAATTACTTGGATCATAACTTCCCTGTACTTCAAGACGCTCGTCAAACCACTTTTTGGATGCACTTACCACGTAGCTTGCTTGTTGCGTTTGTACATTGGTTTGAATGTCAACATTGAAATCAAGTCCGGGAACAATTTTGCCAACCAAATTATTGGCTTGTGCCGATATCAAATCGCTTACTGTATTATTAATTCCTGAACTTAAATTACCTTCGGTATTCATTTGTTGCATTCCAGCCATAGGCATAAATTTTCCAAAAATCAACAAACTGATTACCTGCTCATTCATCATTTCGGGATTGCTGCGTAGGGTACGCAGCGAATTTTCGAGCATGCTTACGTTATTGGTACCCACAATTCCTTGCATGTCAGGAAAATTCAAATCGAATTTAATATCCGGACTTTGAAAATTCCCTTTAATCATTAGAATACACTCTACGGGAATTTTTTGACTTGCCAACTGTTTTCGCTCTTCTTCTGTAGCAGTATTCACTATATCAACAATAGAGGTTCTACGTACTTTGTATATGGCTGTAATGTCTACAATTGCGGCAAGCGGATCTCCGGTCCATGTGAGTGTGCTTCCTTTATTAATGATAAATTTTCGTGTAAATACATTTGCCGCGGTTAGCTTGTATTCTCCTTTATCAATATTTACTGTACCAAACATGGTAAAATTTCCTTCTTTGGTCATTTCCATTTTTAAAATGCCCTTTCCTGAGCCTACAACCTTATCATCGGTTTTGGGATCAAGCAACATCTGTACTTCAGCATTAGGAGTAACATCAATCAGCATGGATATTGTAAATCCCGATAGTGTATTGTTTTTAAATGCATCCGTTTTAATCGGCATCGTGTCTTTCAACACATAATTAATATATGCAGCATCGCCTGAAGAAGATCCATATACCGGTAAATATATTCTGGTATTATTTTCTGTTCTCATTCGTACATCTAAGAATAGGTCGTCAAATGGCCCACTGAGCGAGATACTACCTGTGGCAAATGCTGTTCCATAGAAAAGTTCATTGTCTTTGGCATCTGTATTTAATACCTTAAAATTATTCATTTGGGTAAGGCTAAAATCGGTTTTGAAATTGGAGAAATAATTATGTGTCATGTTACCTTTCAAAAGCGCTTCGCTATCTTTTTCGTCTTTTATTTTTGTAGGAACTAACGTAATACTAGACTCATCAAATTTAATTTCACTGTTAAAACGATATACCGTTTGCAAGTATTCAATTCGGGCTTCAACGTTGTTGAGTTTGATATCTCCGTTTATAACAGGTTTCCGTAGTGCTCCTGTAATCTTTCCGTTCAAACTCACACTTCCTTTGTATATCGTGGCGTTATCTTTTAAAAATGCTTGAAACGCATCCAATCTTGATTCAGCAAAATTTACAGAGAAGTCAATAGGAAATTCATCATTTGCAAAAGATATACTTCCACCTGCCTCAAACGATTTGAGTTTACCCTCTAAAGATTTCAGGTATACCAATAAGCGATTTTGTTTTTCATTGAAATTACTGTTTAGGGTAAAATCACCAATGGTATCCCCATCAAATGCTAACTTATTTAGGTTTAGATACGTTTCTACTGTATAACTTTGATCGGTTGCCTTCCAGACCACAGCGCCATTAATTAATCCATCAAGCCTTATGTCTAATTTACGGTAAAATGAATTTACAAGGTTTAAGTCAATATTGGTTAAATCTGCCCTGACATTGCTGTGACCTTCGAAATCTGAATAGCCATTAAGATACAATTGCTGATGTTGATTTACACGCAAAGTAAATTCTTCAAACTTAAACTGACGCCTGTCGTATACTATTGCACCCGCAGTATCAAATCGTATATTTTGTTTCCTGTAAAATAAGGCTGATGTATCAAATTGTGTATGAATGGTATTTTCCTGAAAAACGGATACCAAATTTAAAGAAGTGAAAATATCAGCTACACTATCAGCAAGCAATATTTGTGATTTCAAAATATTCTTTCCGGCTTGAAGAATGAATCCGGTATTTTTTATCAATGAGGAATCTTTTGACTCTATACCGTCAATATGAAAAGCAAGTTGCTGCCCGTTCTTATTGGTTGATGAATTCAATGTTGTGTTTAGTATTTCGTAGTCGTCAATTCGTAAATAATCGCATTGCTCATTTATTGTAAAAACCGATGAACCACCTTTATCTGTATAGTTTAATCGAAAATTAAGGTTACTAAGGTTGACTGCAGGAAAAAATACTTCAGAATACAATTTCATATTCCCAGTGAGCACTTTCATTTCAAAATCAGACTTTCCTTTTGAAGGATGATTTTGGGGTTTAAAAAAAACAGGGAAATTTGTCGACATTATATCGTATCCAATATTTGCAAGTTCCATTAACTTTACTTCACCGCTAATTGATGCTTCAAACTCATCAGCAACTAACTTCATATTTCGGCTATCAACTTTGTTAATGGCTGAAAATGCTACTTCATCTATACGATAATCTCTGCCATTTTTAATAAAAAAGAGTTTAGATAAATTGATTGTTCCCTCATTGTGATCGAGATCTTTATAAGCAAAATCTACATGTATATCACCCATCATAGCAAGGTCATTTGTATCCAAATTCAACTGTTTCAGGTTCAAATAATGCACTTCACCATTTAACTTGTACTCAGGAATGGCTTTATTGAAATCAATAAGGGCTGCTAATTCAAAATCAATAGCAATATCCTTTACATCCAAGTTTCCTTTGAATGACTTATTTAGTAACTCTCCGTTAGCAGTTATATTTTTGTAAACACGATTATTTACTGCAAATGAACTTACACTTAAATCAAATTTACTATTCAATTTCTCTACATCAAATCCCTGGCCATTTACTTTCAGGCTTAGGGTAATTGCCCCCATGTATTTTTCCAATCCTAGCAACTGTCCAATTTTAAAATCTTTGGTCTTAAGTGTACCTGAATATTCAGGAATGGTATTTTCTGCAATCTTAAGATTGATATCGGACATTACTTGTCCCACATCTGTTTGAAAATCGCCATACGAAACGAAATCTGAAATAAATCCAGTGATGGCACCTTTGTAGCGAATATCTCCTAGCTTATATACTTCTTCAGGCATTTCGGTATCCGCAATCAATGCTACATCAGCAGCGTTGGTCTGCAAGTATTCAATTCGGGAATCAATAAACGTATTGTAAATATCGGGAATACCTTGCATGTATATATCGCCTTTAAACTTGGTACCCGTACCATAAGATACATCCAGATTTTTAATCCGCATATTGGATATCGTTCCACGCATTTCCCCATTTACCCATGCTGATTGTTTTAAATAAGAAAGCTCAGGAGTAAAGAAAGCAATATCGCGTAAATCTACCTTTGAATTGCGGAGAATTACTTTCATTTTCACATTATTGATGAAATCATCCGCTAAATGATCCCAGCTGTTGTATTGCATAGCAATGTAATTGCCAATGTCAGAATAAGGTGTTTTGATGTGCAGGCTATCAAAATACATCCCTTTAGGATAGATTACCGCCTTTGTTTGCATATCTGTAAGTTCGAAACCACTCTTTTCTTTGGCAGAAAAATGTTTAACATCAAAATACAAACTGTCATCAACAATATGAAACGTTTTCACATCAAGAGCGATATCATGAAAGTCTTCATGCAAGCCATCAAATGCTGTAGAATCAATGGCTGATAGAAAATCATACAACCTAAAATGTCCCCGCACCATTTTCAAGTCGTTAAAATACAGATGAAACGGAATCGTGTCATTCGGATCAACCAAGGTATCATCTGACATGAGACTGTTGATTGCATCAAGGCTATACACCGAATCAGCATACGTAGTAAGTTTACAATAACTGCCTGTTAACCTTACTTTTGCTAATCCAAACCGCAAGGCCGAAGGAGATAACTCCTTTATTTTAAAATCAAGTTGCTCTACAAAAAATAGGGTATCCTTTTTTTGGTCAGAGAACAAGATATTTTGCAAACTGAAACTGCGAAAAGGAGAAAAACGAATGCGCTCGATGGAAATATTTGTTTGAAAATTTTGGTTCAAATAATTGGTAGCCCTTTCAGCCAACCAGTTTTGAAACCAAAAACTATTGAGCAATAAATAGGTGAGCAACAAAAATGTTGCTACCACCACCACAAGGATGCGTACAAAATTTTTAGCTATTTTATTGAAGAGACTCAAACATTCAAATATATTGCCAAACGAGCAACAACACAAATGTCGGCAAAAACTATTACCATACTGGCCATTGAGTCTTCTTGTGATGACACATCTGCGTCTGTCATTCGGGATGGAAAAATACTCAGTAACCTGGTAGCCAATCAACACATTCACGAATTTTATGGTGGTGTAGTACCCGAGTTGGCATCAAGGGCACATCAACAAAACATAGTACCTGTAGTAGATGCAGCTATGAAAAAAGCTAATGTTGCATTAAGTGAACTAAACGCTATTGCATTTACAGCAGGCCCAGGCCTTATTGGCTCCTTAATGGTTGGTACCTCTTTTGGGAAAGCACTTGCTTTGTCCCTTGGCATTCCTATCATTCAAGTTCATCATATGGACGCCCATATTCTTGCCCATTTTATTGATGAGCCCAAACCAATGTTCCCTTATATGTGCCTTACCATATCGGGCGGGCACACCATGATTAATCTTGTAAATGAAAATCACCAAATAGAAACCATCGGCCACACCCTTGATGATGCAGCCGGAGAGGCTTTTGACAAAGGGGCTAAACTTTTGGGTCTTCCCTACCCGGGAGGGCCACATATTGATAAAATTGCTCAACATGGAAATCCGTTAGCATTTAATTTCCCCGTACCTCAAATTGATGACTACAACTTTAGTTTTAGCGGATTAAAAACCTCATTGATGTATTTTTTACGAGACCGTATCAAAACAGAACCTGATTTTGTGCAGCTGAACCTAGCAGATATTTGTGCATCATACCAATATGCCATTTGCAAACATCTGATGTCAAAACTGACGAAAGCGGCCCAAAAGTACCAAATCAAACATGTAGGAATAGCCGGAGGGGTATCTGCCAACAGCTATATTCGCAATGAACTAACATCAATTGGCATAAAAAACGATTGGGAAACCTATGTTCCCGATTTTCAATACTGTACCGATAATGCGGGTATGATTGCCATGTCGGCATACATCAAATATTTACGAGGCGAATTTGCATCCCAAAACCTTACCCCACATGCCCGATAACTTATAGAATAAGTTGTGTAGGATATTTCATACTTAAGCAGACAATAAATACTATTTTCGCTGCCATGTGGTACAATAATATTCTTGAAACCATCGGTAATACCCCGATGGTAAAAATCAACAACCTGACAAAAGATTTGCCTTGCACGGTGCTTGCCAAAATTGAAACTTACAATCCGGGAAACTCCATCAAAGACCGTATGGCCTTGAAGATGATTGAAGATGCTGAGAAGGCAGGGAAATTAAAACCAGGCTACACCATTATTGAAGGTACCAGCGGAAATACAGGAATGGGTTTGGCAATTGCTTCCATCATCAAAGGGTATAAATGTATTTTTACAACAACAGATAAACAATCTCGTGAGAAAGTTGATGCATTAAAAGCCTTTGGAGCTGACGTGATTGTTTGCCCAACAGATGTAGACCCCGAAGACCCACGTTCGTATTACTCTGTTTCATCACGTCTTGAAAAAGAAATTCCAAATTCATGGAAACCAAACCAATACGATAACCTAAGCAATTCACTGGCACATTATGAAAGTACAGGGCCTGAAATTTGGGAGCAAACCGAAGGGAAAATTACCCACTTGGTTGTAGGAGTAGGCACGGGAGGAACTATTTGCGGAACGGGTAAATTTTTAAAAGAAAAAAATCCGAACATCAAAGTATTGGGAATTGATACGTACGGGTCGGTATTTAAAAAATATAAAGAGACGGGAGTATTCGATAAAAATGAAATTTATCCCTACATAACAGAAGGTATCGGAGAAGATTTTCTGCCACAGAATGTTGATTTTAGTATTATTGACCATTTTGAAAAAGTAACCGATAAAGATGCAGCTATTTACACACGGAAGATTGCACGCGAGGAAGGAATATTTGCCGGAAACTCGGCAGGCTCAGCTATGGCTGGTTTGATGCAAATGAAACATATGTTTAAAAAAGATGATGTGGTGGTGGTTATTTTTCATGACCACGGCACCCGCTACCTTGGCAAAATGTTTAATGATGATTGGATGCGTGACAGGGGTTTCTTAACCGATGAAAAACCTAAAGCATCACAGTTGATTGAACGCCACAAACATTTGCCATTGGTTACGGTAAATACAACAGATATCATTACTGACGTTGTTGCCAAAATGCGCAAGCATAATATTTCGCAAGTTCCTGTATTAAACGAGAACAAAGAGTTTGTTGGTTCATTAAACGACTCTCATTTATTTGCAACTTTGTTGGAAAATCCTGAACTAAAACAGGAAAAAGTACTGAAAGTAGTGCAACCTCCGTTTCCATTTGTATCTGCCGATGCTACACTTGATGAAGTTTCGAAACGCATTACCAAAGATACCAATGCTGTTTTAGTGAAAGCCTTATCGGGTGAAATTCATATTATCACCCGCCAGGATGTTATTGATGCCCTAAACTAATTAATATTTAACACCATGAAAACAATCCTTATTTACAGTTCATTTATGGCATTTTGCCTAGTTGCTTTTGCCCAAACTGAAGCAACCGACAGCACAACCACAAAAGATAAAATTACAGCACCCATAGAAGTATTGGCGCAACATGTAGCCCAAACAAGTATGCTTTGTACCGAAAACCATCAGCTAAATCGAACCATATCTGTTACAGGAATTGCCGAAGAGAAAATGAGTCCGGATATGGTACGTTTTTATGTGCAGGTAAATGTGATGGATAAGCAAACATCCAAAGGCACACAAAAACTGACTGTTCAATTAAATGAGATACAGCAAAAACTAGGAACAGCAGGATTTTCATCAAAGGATATGAAACAAGGTAATTTTGCTATTGTACCCATTATTGAATACGAAAGTGGTAAACAGAATTTCGTTGGCTACCAAATTTCGCAATCTATTGAAATCACGTTCGAAGCAAAGCGTGATAAAATGGATAAACTAATCAATACCTTATCAGCTGAAGATGCAGAACGAATTTCGGTTTCGTTCATTGCATTCCTATCTGACGAAAAAATGCGTGAAGCAGAAAAAAGATTAATAAAAAAAGCAATTAAAAACGCTACTGAAAATGCAGAAATAATTGCTGAAGCAGCAAAATTGGAGTTAGGCCAAATTGCACAAATTACATACGGCAATCCGGATCACAATATACCGTTTATTCTAAATGAAAAAGTTGCAGTGATGCAAGCGTCAACAGCACCCAGCAGCAACATCAGCAAGGAAAATGTGATTCAAAATCTTAATTTAGAAGATATACATATCACAAAGAGTGTTTCGCTAATTTACAATATCAAAAACACTGCTGATAAATAACAAAACCGCGCGGGGCATTCGCCCAGCGCGGTTTTGAGTTCTTCAAAGTTAATAACTTTAGTCTTTCTTGCTACCTAACATCAGCAACTCGTTTACCACAATCTCGGTGGTGTAGCGTTTGTTGCCATCTTTGTCTTGATAACTGCGGCTGCTTAATTTGCCTTCAATGGCTACTTCGCTGCCTTTTTTCAAGTATTTCTCAAATAAATCAGCTTGTTTTCCCCATGCAATAATATTGTGCCAATGGGTTTCTTCTACTTTTTCGCCTGCTTCATTGCGATACACCTCAGAGGTTGCAATAGAACATTTGGCAAGTGATTTTCCTGAATCAAGTTTTTTTACATCAGGGTTTTGGCCCAAGCGGCCAATAAGACGTACGGAGTTGCGTAAGTTGTTCATGATTTTTTAGTTTTTGTTTTAATTGCCTGTTTGTTGATTCAAACCAAGCGGGTTGTTGATTAATGTAAATTTGTTGCTGCATGAGGCTCTTTGTCTTGCAGGATCCTGTGCAAACTTGGCAACCTAAACAGCGTATCTAATCGGGTGGCAAATGTTTTATTCGAATGCCATTTCCGAATTGACGATGCAAAGATTGGATGACCCCGAAAACGAAGCCGTATGTTTTCCGACTCTAACCGAAAGTATACGATTTATCCGTTTGTACACGATAATGATATGTGTACTTTGGTGTATCGTAAGTATTTGATTCATAAATATTTCTTAGTATTGTTGTTTCGCATATAAGCTAGTTGAGGCGAAACCCTTTGCTTACGAAAGTTGCTTCGTGCTTCGCACTCCCGCCCCTTTCTTCCCTCTCGTTCGCCTCAATGACCCGCTTGACACAATTTACCCACCAGATAGTTGGGCTTCGCCTAACTATCGCTTGATGAAATTGTATCCCTCGTTTCGTGTTCCCAATCCCAAAATAAATTTTGGTATTTACACACTCATCTCGGAACTTCGTCAAGCGGGTCATTATAGGTAATGGTAATGAACTTTCCGTTTCATTTTATATACTTTCCGTTTCATTTTATATATTTGTACTATGACAAGTCTGTCTGACATCAAAGAAATACTTAAAAGCCATAAAGCTCAACTTTCTTCAAAGTATGGACTGAATAATATTGCCATTTTTGGCAGCTACGGTCGTGGACAGCAGACTGCCAACAGTGACGTTGATATCCTTGTAGACTTTAAACAGCCAATAGGAATAGAATTTATCGACTTGGCTGACGAGCTCGAAAGACTTCTTAGAATTAAGGTCGACTTAGTTTCAAAAAATGGAGTTAAACCGGACTACCTTAAAATAATAGAAGCCGAGCTCAATTATGTCTAAACGAGAACCTAAGCTTCTTCTGACAGACATTCTTAATTCTGTAGAAAAAATCAAATCCTATACTGAGAGTTACACCTTCGACACATTTATTCAGGATTCAAAAACCCTTGACGCAGTTATTCGGAATTTTGAAATAATTGGCGAGGCAGCCAATAGACTTCCTGAAGATTTCAAAGACTCATACGAAAATATTAATTGGTTCAGAATTCGTGGTTTCAGAAACCGAATTGTTCATGATTACATGGGTATTGACTTTCAAATTGTATGGACAATCATTGATAAGGATCTTGACCACCTTGCAAGTGACATCACTGCAATTGTCGAGACACTATGATACCACTACCTATAACAGCGGCCT
>CAYSBE010000027.1:0-25342 GCA_964429245.1 uncultured Bifidobacteriaceae bacterium
GTTGTTTTGTTTATTTCTTAGTCACTTTTCGTGTTTGTATGTTTCCGTTTTCAATAACTCGAATAAAGTAGATACCTGAATTTAGTTTTTGTGTATCAAAATTGACTTTATTATCCCCTTTTTGAAGACTGATAGTTTTCTTTTCTATTGTTTTACCCATCATATCAATTAATTCAGCGGTACCTATTGATTCTACTGACGCATTGATAGCAATTTCCAAGACTTCGTTAAATGGATTAGGAGAAGTAGCAACCGGAGGAGCCATTAATTTTTGTGAAGCTACCACAACAGTTTTGCTATATTCAAAAGCACCGTCAAAGTCTACTTGTTTTATTCTATAATAGTTGGTTATAGCCATGTTAGGGTTCTGATGTATAAATTGATAATCGTGAATTCGATTACTATTTCCTGCACCTTTTACGGTAGCTATTGATACAAAATTTTTACCATCTATGCTGTGTTCAATTGAGAAAAAGGAATTATTGGTTTCGGAAATGGTTGACCAGTTTAATGCAATATTGCCACCATTGGTTCTTGCAGATATACTTCCCCAACTAACCGGAAGAGGATTAGAATTTGGGGTAAATGCAACTCCCCTAAATACCGTATTAACAGGAGCTGTATCCAGTATAATGGCAGGTGTTAATGCTCCCGTGTCTGCTATGGATAGTAGCCTGTTACGTGATGTTTCAGTTGTTGTCAGAAATATTACAGGCGTTGAACCAGCCCAATTCACAGCTAAACCCCTAGCTCCAACAGTACTTCCGGGACCTGTACCTAATGTATATACTTTGGTCCAAATACCACCAGAGCGAACCCACTTCTGTATTCCACCTGCGGTATTTCCACTAATTGCTCTATCATCAGCTATATAACAAATATTGGTATCTGGGTTAAAACTGAATTGATACGAAGAAGCAGATGCACCATCACTAATAATCGAAATCATGGTGTTTCCGGAATTTGTAGGTGTCCCAGTTCCAACCATATATATACCCCTATTAGAACCTGATCCGGTGCTCACATATAGTTGGTTTTTAAACACCCCTAAAGCTCTAAGATTTGTAAGTGTGCTTGAGATTACGGTGTCTAGGCTATTAACTCCACCAATAATACCAGTATTCGCTCCAGCTGCATAATACTTTCCATTTGCTACCGTTGCTGACCTAATATTATTTCCAGATAAGTGAATTCTGGTAGTATCTAAAAACAACATATTTCCGTTGCCTAAAACACTGACCATTTTTCTAGCGATGTTTGCAGAAGTTGTGCTATTAATACTTGCTATTCCTGTAGTGGTATCATAACCTGGTATTACAATCATATTGTAGTCTGACGAATTTGAAATAAGTCCTTCAGAACCGGCAGTTCCACTATTAGTAATTCGATTTACACCTGTTGTATCAAGTATTTTTATAAATCCTTGGGTTCCTGTGTAAGTATATTCAACAAGTCGAAGTACATTACTGGCATTGGTAAGTGCGGCTGCACCATTACCTGTACGCAGTACAACAATTCGATTTGGTGTAAACTGTGCAAATAGTGAAATTGATAAAGCCAATAAGCTAGTAAATAGTATGTGTTTTTTCATATATGATTTATTACGACAATGTTAGTATTAAGAAACTTTAAGAACATTAAATTAATATTAATTTTTAGAATTTTATTGCCACACCCAACATAATATGTCGTTGAGGCAAGTAACGAGCGGGGTTTTCTGGAGATGGGCCTTGATTTCCTAAACGAGGGTCACGAAAACGAGGATCGGTCCAAGTATCCGGTACATTTTGCCCAAATTGATAGGCTGTTCCTGTAACAGGATTAATGATGGCTGCATTTTGGTTATCAAATAGGTTGGTAATTTGCAAGTTGAATGAAAGGCTCGTGCGGCCAACTTTCCACCATTTTGTAAAAGTAAAATCTGCCCAAAACCAATATTCCCCAATTTCGCTCCATCGAGCATCTGGGTTTGTGTTCTGAACATAAATTGGTCGTCCGGTATTTACATCTGTTCGGTCGTAAATAAATGGCGTGTACCTGACGCCTGAGCGCCAAACAGTTTCGAAATAAAAACTCATATTATTTAACCACGGCAAATTGAACAATCCCCTTTTTGTTGCAATCTTAAATGTATGATTTGTTTTAAAATCAAGGGGCACATCCCACGGCAAGTAAAATTCCCTTGTATCTTCAACTGCACCACTAGCCAACAAATCTTTAATTTTTTCATTGGCACTTGCACTTTGGCCGGTTGTAACCATATATGTGATAGATGCCTGTCCATTATACCAATTTTTAATCCTTTTGATATAACTCATTTCCAAGCCTCTTGCCCTAGCATAATCGCTATTTATTCTTATGGTTCTACTAATTTCTCTTCCGGTTCCATCTTTTATAAGAACTGAAGTGGTGGTAATGAAATCGTACTTATCTTTCCAAAAAGCGGTAAGCGTAAAAGCATCATTGCTGGTAATTTGTGTTTTCAATCCTATTTCATATGATATATCCACTTCGGGATTCAGGTCGGGATTTCCCACATTGGCAATGACTGAGCGGTCTTGATAAAATGGGTTTAATCCGGGATAAATGAACGATGGATGGGGCAAAATGGTTGTATGACCGTAGTTGAAAAATAGCATTTGGTTTTCGCGAATAGGAAAAGAAGCTGCAATTTTTGGCAATAACCTAAACTTGTACCTCAAATTACCAATTTTTACTGAATTGTCTTGATAGCTTTCTCTAAGTTCATCGCGTATGGGCGCTTGCGGATTGAGTACCGCATCATCCACATATTTCCCCGGTGCCCAATATTCCAATCGGGCACCAATGCTAGCAATAAGTCCTTTGTAACGAATTTGATCGGTTACGTAGAAACCTCCACGCTGCGGACTTACCTTCCACACATCACTTTGCTGACCCAACCTGAATGTTTGTGATTGCTCCCCGTTGGCAAGAGGGATCGGGGCGCCAATCCATGGTCTAATCACGTCAATCCATTGCATTTCTTGAAATTTAAGTTCAAATCCACCAACAATTTTGTTCAACGAATTTTTACTGGTAAGGGTACCCTCTGATTTCAAGGTGTATTCTTCAAAATAATGGTCGTGCCAAAGTGTAGCTATACCTCCATTATTGTAGAATCCATTTGGCAAGTTAACAAATGAAACGCTATCATTGGGATTAAAATAAGAACCCGGAAGAAGGTTAATGGATTGTGGGTCAAACACCTGATCTACGGAAGAGGGACGCCAATATCTGCCATTTGCATCGGCACGAAGTCTTACGAAGAATCTTGATAATAGAACGTTGTAAGTAAACCTTTTATTCAAGTTGTGCTTCCAATCTACGGACGTCATATATGCATCATGCGTAAATGTATTGGCATTACCCATTTGTTCGCTAAACAAATATTGATACCCAGGTTGGAATGGCAAGTCATTTCCAAAAATACGCAACATATTCACATCCTGATTGATTGTGGTAGATCGCAATTGAGAGAAAGTAAGCACTTTACCGCCTGTGAAAAAATAATTGAATTTAGCAAAGGCACTCCATTTGTTATCCTGATATGGCGACCAAGCAGTATTTGGGTAAAGAGATGAAATGACTTGATCGGCAGGATTCTTATAAAACTCATCTGTAAAGGCACCTCTTAATGCGATAGAAAATTTAAGTTTGTTGTTAAGTTTCTTTTTAAATAATGGCCCATTTAAGTTCAGTTCAGCCACTTGGGTATTCCAAGTACTGTTCCATGTTTCATTAAATCCAAAATTATCTCGTTTGTAACTGGCAGCTATTTCAAATTTATCGCCTCCGTTTCGGGTTTTTGTTCTAATTACACCTGATGTTGCATCCCCCACATCTGCTCCTACTCCACCTGTAGTGATTTCAATTTCATTGATGGCATTTGAACCAATATCCAATCCAAATCCGGTTCCGGCCATGGGATCGGTAACCCTTACCCCATCAATAAATACTCCCGTTTCGTATGTACGACTTCCCCTAATGCTTACCCCTGCAGGTGATTGGATAACACCGGGTTGGGTATTTACTATTTGCTGAAGCTGACGTGCAGGTGCAAGTTCAATCACATCTTGAGAAATGGTGCTGACCGATGCTGATTTTTCAATGTCAATAATTGGTTTTTTTCCAATAATCACGACATCTTCCATAGTAAATGATGTAGGGGTCAATTCAATTTGTAATGCTTTTTCTTCGCCTGCTTTTAGTTTAATTGCTGTAAGTAAGACTTTGGCATAACCTATATAGGAAACTTCAATGTCATATGTTCCCGGCTTAATGTTACGGATAATGAACTTACCATTTTCATCAGATGCAGCACCAAGTGACGTACCTTTTATGATGACGCTGACGCCAATCAAATCAGTTCCTTCTTTTTTATCCTTAACAGTACCTTGCAGCGTAGCTGTTGTTACCTGAGCCGAAACGGACAAAGTAAACATACATAATAACAGGATAAATATTTTTTGCATTTCTTGCTGCGCAAATTGTGCGGCAAAATAGATTTTTCATTTGAGTTGCAAAACGTTCGTTTATTATGATTTTATGAACAATGTGGAATGACTGTTTGCGCATTTCAGGTATCAAAAAAGGTCGTAATTCAGGCGAACAATACCCAAAGAATGGAAATAGCACAAACTTTCCAAGCATTTTTAAAGCCAATTCATACATTTGCACAACTTTTAACCATTACATTTTTTATGTCATTAGAAATTAAAGTACCTACCGTAGGCGAATCAATCAGTGAAGTGACCATAGCCCGTTGGAATAAAAAAACCGGAGATTATGTAGAAATGGATGAGTTGCTTTGCGAGTTGGAAAGTGACAAAGCCACTTTTGAGCTAAATGCAGAAGCAGCCGGAGTGCTAACCACTGTTGGCAATGAAGGCGACACGATAAAAGTGGGTGATTTGATTGCAAAAATAGATACATCTGCAGCAAAACCTGCCGGCAGCAGTAAGCCCGCTGAAACCAAAAAGGCAGAAGCTCCTGCTCCTACAGCAAAGGCAGAAACAAAAACCGAAATAACCGAAAGTTATGCAACCGGAACACCAAGTCCTGCTGCAGCAAAAATACTTACCGAAAAGGGGATCGAATCCAAAGATGTTGTGGGTACGGGAAAAGATGGACGAATTACCAAAGCCGATGCCATAGCTGCCGAGTTAAAAACAACACGAAACGAAAGTAAAACCAGAAATGAGCGTACTGAAAAGATGACCTCGTTGCGCAAAACGGTTTCACGAAGATTGGTTGCTGTGAAAAACGAAACAGCCATGCTCACTACTTTCAATGAAGTGGACATGAAACCCATTATGGATTTACGTGCGCAATACAAAACAAACTTTAAAGATACACATGGCGTAAACTTGGGATTTATGAGCTTTTTCACCAAGGCAGTTTGTGTGGCACTTAAACAATACCCTGCAGTAAATGCCTATATCAATGGCGAAGAAATTATTTACCATGACTATTGTGATATATCTATTGCAGTTAGCGCTCCTAAAGGATTGGTGGTGCCTGTTATTCGCAACGCTGAAGCTATGTCGTTAGCTGAAATAGAAAAATCAGTTGCTGCACTTGCAGGAAAAGCACGAGACAATAAACTTACATTGGAAGAAATGACCGGTGGTACATTTACCATCACCAATGGTGGCGTTTTTGGTAGTATGATGAGTACCCCAATCATCAATGCACCGCAATCAGCTATTTTGGGTATGCATAATATTGTAGAAAGACCTGTGGCCCGAGAGGGACAGGTTGTTATTAGGCCAATGATGTACTTGGCTTTAAGTTATGACCACCGCATCATTGATGGCAGGGAATCAGTAGGATTTTTGGTGAAAGTAAAGCAATGCCTAGAAAATCCGGTACTGCTTTTAACCGAAGGCAACGACCCAAATAAAATGGTTTTGGGGCTATAAATTTTTTATACTTCCCCAAAAAAAGACCGCTTGATGCGGTCTTTTTTTATTTATACAATTGCGTCTCTTTTGTTTTGGCTTATTTAAAATTGTATTTACATCTCCGAGTATAAAAATATGCTTGTGAAGTACCGAAATAAGACGTTGTAATTCTACAGCAAATAAGCATTTTCTATTTGTACATTACATGTTAAGTATGAATTGCTATGTAGTATCATTCAAGAGAACGTGCCGTCCGTTAGCAAATGTTTTTGAAGCTTAGTCGACATACGGCTTTGCGGGAGAGGCTATCAGCGAGAACTGGGGTACTTAAGAATTAGTACCACGCGAAAGGATTTGCTTCGCTTAACTGCGTACCGAACTATCGGTATGCATCGCAACTGAGGTAATCACACGGACGAAACGTTCGATATCTATCAGACCGCGACAACGGGGCGCATTGTTATTCCGGCATAAACAAATATTTTACCGCCCATGCGGTTAAGTCTTCCGGTCTATTTAATTTCACTTGATTACCATCCGTTATTTCTGCAATAAATCTTGCTCTATCTTTTGAGTTATCAAATATAAATGCCCTATTAGTAGACTTTACCGCTGAACGAAGATTGCCTAAGCTTTTATAATATCGTTTTTCTATAGTAGCAGAATCAACTCCATGACCATGCTGTTTAACCCTAACTTGAACCCTATTGATATTTATTGCGGGATCAACAGTTGCGATGTAATATAAATAAACTCGATAGCCCTTAGATTGCGCAAGTTTTAAGAAGTCAACTTTGCCCGGATGACTCATTACGGTTTCATACGTAAATGATATATCGTTTTCCAACAACATCTGCCTAATGAATTCGGCAAGGTCTGCGGCTAAGTATGAATCAATAATGGAATTTACAGTAAATACATTATCCGACACATGAACTTTTTCCCATAAACCAAGCTCATTTCGTTTTACAGGAGAAAATTTACTATCCCTAAAGAAATTTCGAATTTGCTCGTTGCTTACAGTCAATTGAAATGTAGCAAAATCCAATTGTTTATCCATCTCGAGTGCAACCTGAATATCGTCTGCATTCACATATACACCCAAATTTACTTTGTTAGCTAGCATTTCTTTAAAAATTGTGGTTTTACCTGATCCGTTAGGACCCGCAAATACCCGCATTCGTTTGCTAGCCATAAGTTAATTCAGAATGAATTCCTGTGGCAGCAATTTCTTCGGCTGTTCTATATCTTTCAAAAATACTTTTTTACCAGTTGCATCAACTGCGTAAAGTTTTCCATTTTCTTCAACCAATACAGGCAACCCGGTTTCCTTAGCTGCTTTATTTGCTTTTAATGTAGCGTTAACTGCTGCACCCAACATGGCTCCAATCATGGCTCCTTCTTCTTTGTCTTTCGACAATAAGGCTCCTAATAAGGCTCCTATAACTCCGCCTTTTATCAAGTCCTCAATTGTTGAATTGTTGTTAACCATATTACGAAGGTAATAATTTTATCGAGTTTTATTTTGATACAAACCAATACTTACGGACGGCATACCGCCATGCGGGATCGAAGTGCATTATTATAATTACCACGCGAAAGGATTAGCTCCGCTGAACTGCTTACCGAACTATCGATACGCGTGGCAACTGAGGTAATCACACGGACGAAACTTCCGCGTGAACGGGAGGGTACTATATGAATACTAGAAGCGCAAACATATAAAATCTTTCATTTGACAATTGTTCTTGCTGCTATTATACTTATATCAACTCTATCATTTGCACTAAGTTCCGCTTCAGTACATTTTTTCCCAGTGCAATCGTTAATTAATTTATAATGAGATTGTGCCTTTGTTATGAATACACAATTAAAAGTCCGAACCCGAAGATATTCTGCCACTGATTTTGCTCTTAATTCTGACAAATCAAAATTCAACTTTTCATTTTTACTTGCTCTTGTATTACCTCGAACTTCAAATACAAGTATGTATTTATATGATGCAACAGCATTACAAAAAGAATCCAAAACAACTTTAATACTATCAGTAAGAACACTACTCGCTTTCTCAAAGTAAACTCGATTAAATGCAGAAAATGCAGGTTCTTTATAAACAACAATTTCTTCACTATAAAGAGATACTCTTTGAATATTTGAATTCAACAAAATGTAAACTGACTCACTATCGAAATAGTCTTCTCGCAATGACATTAACTCATAAACCTTATTCTCTGGTAACAAAACTCTTGTATATCCAATACTATCAACAGGAAGATAGATTCCGATGTTACTTGAAGTATCTCTAATGTATACATATGCATTCTGAACAGGCAATTTATCCCTACTATCAACAACATTGATTTCCAAAGGAAGATAACCCGTGCGCATAACATGTTGAGCAGATACGGTATTAATTAATATATAAAAAAATAATATTAATCTGACGTGCATATCAATTTTTCTATTCTATTCTTCCGTAACATGTCTTGACCTATTATTTGAAGACGGTTAGAGTATCATTACATATTCCTTCTATACTGCCCGCCCACCTCAAACAATGCGTGGGTAATCTGGCCCAGTGAGCAGTATTTTACGGATTCCATCAACTCGGCAAATATGTTTTGATCTTTACTGAACATTGATACCTCTATGACTTGCATGCAGAATTGTTACACCGATTACTTCTCCGTTGTAATACCGAATAATTACATCATCAGAAGTCATTTCGGTATTGTCTGCATGATTTGGTTTTTTGAAGTGGATATAAAGCGTATCAGCTTCGGCATCATAATCCGACCAAATATTCTTATGCTTGATGAAATAAGGCAATAAAATGTCTAGTTCTTTTAATTCTGCGAAGCCCATATTTTTTTCCTATTTAAAAATTCTTTAATTTTATTTGACAAATAAGACGTGATTACAAATCCGTCAACATTTGAAACCTCTTTATATACTACTACAACAAATTTATTATTTAATTTTGGAAATGCCTTAATCGCAAGCAATTCCTCAAATTTACCTTCATATACTGCATCGGGAAACTGAATCGCTTCAAGTATTTCAAAATAATATTCGGCAACTTCAGGATGACCCACTGAAATATGGTGCCACCTTTCAGCCGTAAGCCTAATAGGTACGTTATGTATCGAAAATGCAATATCCATTTTACATATTCCTTCTATACTGCCCGCCCACCTCAAACAGCGCATGGGTGATTTGTCCCAGTGAGCAGTATTTTACGGTTTCCATCAACTCGGCAAATATGTTTTGGTTGTGGATGGCTGCTTGCTGCAACCTTTGTAGCATCTCCTTACCTTTTTCTTCGTTGCCTTTTTTCAATTCATTCAACATTTTAATTTGGTATTCTTTCTCTTCAGTTGTTGAACGAATCACTTCTTTTGGCAATACCGTTGGTGAACCTTTGCTGGATAAAAAGGTATTCACCCCAATAATTGGAAACTCGCCTGTATGTTTTTGCATTTCGTAATACATACTTTCTTCCTGAATTTTGTTGCGCTGATACATGGTTTCCATAGCGCCCAATACCCCTCCGCGTTCAGTGATTTTATCAAACTCGCTCAACACGGCTTCTTCTACCAAATCAGTTAGTTCTTCAATGATGAATGAACCTTGCAATGGATTTTCATTTTTAGCCAAGCCCAACTCGCGGTTGATGATTAACTGAATGGCCATGGCACGTCTTACAGATTCTTCTGTTGGTGTAGTAATGGCTTCATCGTAGGCATTGGTGTGTAACGAATTGCAGTTGTCGTATATCGCATACAAGGCTTGCAGTGTGGTGCGTATATCGTTAAAATCAATTTCTTGTGCATGGAGTGAGCGACCTGAAGTTTGAATATGGTATTTTAGCATTTGGCTGCGCTCGTTGCCACTATATTTCAGCTTCATGGCTTTGGCCCAAATTCTGCGGCTCACTCGGCCTATTACCGAATATTCAGGGTCGATACCATTGGAGAAGAAGAATGATAAGTTAGGTGCAAAATCATCAATGTTCATTCCACGACTTAGGTAATATTCTACAAACGTAAATCCGTTTGATAGTGTTAATGCCAACTGAGTAATTGGGTTTGCACCAGCCTCGGCAATGTGGTAACCACTGATGGAAACGGAATAGAAATTGCGCACCGCATTGTCAATAAAATATTGTTGCACATCACCCATCACACGCAACGAAAATTCGGTTGAAAAAATGCACGTATTCTGTGCTTGGTCTTCTTTCAAGATATCGGCTTGCACGGTTCCACGAACTTGTTTTAATGTATCAGCTTTTATTTTGTTATACACCTCAGCAGGCAATACCATGTCGCCCGTAACACCTAACAACATTAAGCCTAAGCCATCATTGCTTTCAGGCATTTCGTCATTGTATGATGGTCGGATTGTACCTTTGGCTTTAAATATTTCGTCAATCTTTTTATTGACTTCATCTTCCAAACCATTTGCTTTGATGTACAATTCGCATTGTTGATCAATGGCAGCGTTCATAAAAAATGCGCAAATGATAGCAGCCGGACCATTGATGGTCATGGATACGGAAGTTTTTGGATCAGCTAGGTTAAAACCTGAATACAATTTTTTGGCTGCATCTAAACTCCACACACTCACACCCGAGTTACCTATTTTGCCATAAATATCCGGACGGTGGTCGGGGTCGTTACCATAAAGTGTAACTGAGTCGAATGCAGTACTCAGGCGCTTAGCCGGCATACCTTGCGATACATAATGAAAACGTTTGTTGGTGCGCTCCGGGCCGCCTTCGCCTGCAAACATACGCGTTGGATCTTCGCCTTCGCGTTTGAATGGATAAATACCTGCAGTGTATGGGAAGTCGCCTGGAAAATTTTCTTGCAAAGCCCAACCTAAAATTTCGCCCCACGCTTTGTATTTTGGCACAGCTACTTTCGGTATTTGTGAATGAGAAAGTGACTCGGTATGTGTTTTTATTTTAATTTCCTTATCACGCACTTTGAATACATAATATTCATTGCGGAACAAATCTTTTTTCTGTTCCCAGGTATTCAATAAAACTTTGTTCTTCGGGTCAAGATTCAATTCAATTTCTTTATACGCCTTTTTCAATGCGTCAACCAAACCTTTTTCCGCATTTTTATTGCTTGTAAAGGTTTCAATAGCTGTGTGAATTCCATATAATTTATCGGCAATGGCTACTTGTTGGTTTACCCATTTATCGTAATTACGGTTGTTTTCACTTATCTCAGAAAGGTAGCGTGTACGCGATGGTGGAATGATATAAATTTTCTCACTCATCTCTTCGCTGATTTTATAAGTAGATTGCAGGTCAGCGCCCGTACGTTCTACGATTTTATCCATAATTGCCTTGTATAGGCTGTTCATTCCCGGGTCGTTAAACTGACTGGCAATAGTGCCATACACCGGCATTTCCTCCGGATTTTTATCAAACAATTTGTGGTTGCGCTGGAATTGTTTTTTTACATCACGTAGTGCATCCAATGCACCTTTTTTATCAAACTTGTTAATGGCAATAATGTCGGCAAAATCGAGCATATCAATTTTCTCCAACTGAGTAGCTGCACCATATTCGGGTGTCATCACATACAAACTTGTGTTGCTGTGTTCGATGATTTCCGTATCGCTTTGTCCAATACCCGAAGTTTCCAAAATAATCAAATCGAACCCTGCTGCTTTGACAATATCTACCGCTTCCTTCACGTATTTAGAGAGTGCAAGATTACTTTGACGCGTAGCCAATGAACGCATGTACACACGCGGATTTTTAATCGAGTTCATGCGTATGCGATCACCCAACAATGCACCACCTGTTTTGCGTTTACTCGGGTCAACCGAAATGATGGCAACAGTTTTTGATGTAAAGTCCAGTAAGAATCTTCTTACCAATTCATCTACCAACGATGATTTTCCTGCGCCACCGGTTCCAGTAATGCCTAATACCGGAATTGTTTGTTTAGAGATTCCTTTTGATATTTCATTGTGATGTGCGGTAAATGATTCCGGAAAATTTTCTGCAGCTGAAATAAGCTTGGCTATCGACTTATAATCTTTGTCTTTTAGGTGTTTAACTTCTCCATTTAAGTTAGTTCCTGTTGCAAAATCGCATTTCTCCAGCATGTCGTTAATCATGCCCTGAAGGCCCATGGCACGGCCATCGTCAGGATGATAAATGCGGGTAATTCCGTATTGGTGTAATTCTTCAATTTCCTCCGGCAAAATAGTACCTCCACCGCCTCCAAAAATTTTGATATGCCCGCAGCCCTTCTCTTTCAATAAATCATACATGTATTTAAAATATTCCACATGTCCGCCTTGGTAAGAAGTCATGGCAATGGCATTGGCATCTTCTTGAATAGCTGTATCAACCACTTCTTCAGCGCTTCTATCATGACCTAGATGAATAACCTCAGCTCCACTGGCCTGTATAATTCTACGCATGATATTGATGGCCGCATCATGGCCATCAAAAAGTGCAGCAGCTGTTACTATTCGTATTTTATTTTTAGGTTTATAAACTTCAACAATATCCATAATCTGATTTTTGTAGGGGGCTAAATTAGTAAAATCCCTATGATTCAACAAAAACGGGTCAAAGTATAATTAGGTTTCTGCATTCAGAAAAAAGACTATTTTTGCCACCCTTTAACAAAACGTATTCTACATGAAATTAACTGAGATTGTATCTGTTGCAGGCGTACCGGGATTACACAAGATTGTGGGAAGAACCAAGGCAGGCCTTATTCTTGAGTCGCTTAACGAAACCAAAAAACGTTTCCCAACCGGGTCGCAGGATAAGGTTTCTGTATTAGAAGACATTTCTATGTATACCCTTGAGGGAGAAATGAAGCTATCGATTGTGTTTAAAACCGTGCATAGCCAAAAATCAATACCTGATGCCAAGGAAGATGTTAAAAAGGTTCGCCAATTTTTAGTTGACACGATTAAACTAGAAAGCGAACGCGTGTATGACAGTGATGTTAAAAAACTAATCAACTGGTATCATATCCTAAACAATGCTTTTGATATTAGCACGATAGAGGAAGAAGCACCCGAAACTACCGAGGAGGCACCAGTTGTTGAAACTACTACTAGCGATGCACCGCTAGAAGAGAAAAAGAAGACTGCTCGTAAAAAAGCTGAGCCAAAAGCTGAAGCTGAAGAAGGGGAAGAAAAACCTAAACGTGCACCTCGCAAAAAGAAAACAGAAGAATAATAACACTATTATAAACAAAAAAGCCCACGATTGAAATCGCGGGCTTTTTTGTTTATCGAGATTTGGATTTACACATGCAAAGCCCTATTTCCAGTTGCAGCCAAAGCAGCTTCTTTCACGGCTTCGGCATAGGTTGGGTGGGCGTGGCTCATGCGGCTAATGTCTTCGGCACTTGCACGAAACTCCATGGCTGTTACTGCTTCTGCAATTAAATCAGCCACTCGCGGACCAATCATATGTACGCCCAATACTTCATCGGTTTCGGCATCAGCAAGTATTTTCACCAAGCCGTCAATATCCATACTGGCACGTGCGCGACCCAATGCACGCATCGGGAATGAACCCACTTTATATTTTGTACCTGCTTTTTTCAATTCTTCTTCAGTAGCGCCAACTCCTGCTACTTCCGGCCATGTATATACTACTCCCGGAATCAAATTGTAATTGATATGTGGCTTTTGTCCTGCGATTACTTCTGCTACAAAAACGCCTTCTTCTTCAGCCTTGTGGGCCAACATGGCACCTTTTACCACATCTCCAATGGCATAAATGCCTTTAGTGGAAGTTTCTAAATATGAATCGGTTTCAATGCGGCCACGTTCATCCGTTTTTAAACCAATATTTTCCAAACCCAAACCTTCGGTGTAAGCTTTGCGGCCAACTGAAACCAAGCAATAATCTCCGGTGAAGGTTACTTCTTCTCCTTTTTCATTATCTGCAACCACAGTAACTTCTTTGCCTTTTGTTTTGGCTGATTTCACTTTGTGGCTAAAGAAAAACTCAAAGCCCAGTTTGCGTAAGCTGCGTTGCAATTCTTTGCCCAATGTAGCATCCATTGTCGGGATAATGGTATTGGTATATTCAATAACAGATACTTTGGCACCCAAACGTGCATACACCGAGCCTAATTCAAGTCCGATTACTCCACCACCGATGATAATCATGTGCTTTGGCACTTCGATCATATTCAATGCTTCGGTTGATGTAATCACCCGTTTTTTATCAATTTCTATTCCGGGTAATGTTGCAGGTTTTGAACCGGTAGCAATAATCACTTTATCGGTATCAATCAATTGTTCACCTTTTTCACCAGTTACTTTTATCTGATTTTTGCTCACAAAAGAACCTACTCCGCGAAACACGTCAATTTTATTTTTCTTCATCAAGTAGTCGATTCCTTCGCAGGTTACTTTAACTACGCCATTTTTGCGTTCCACCATTTGTTTCAGATTTACTTTCAACTCACCTTTCACATCAATACCATGTGTAGTGAAATTATGTACTGCATTGTGGTAATGTTCAGAAGAATCGAGCATCGCCTTAGATGGAATGCAACCAACGTTGAGGCAAGTACCTCCAAGGGTGGCATATTTTTCAATGATGGCTACTTTAAAACCCAGCTGAGCTGCCCTAATGGCACCTACATAACCTCCGGGTCCCGAACCAATAATGGTGATATCGTACTTCATATGGTATATTTTTTTGCGTGGCAAATGTATGTAATTTTAAATTGAGTGGGGACATGCTAATTACAGACCAAATATAAAATTTAGTTATAGTTGTATAAACAACTACCTTTTTTATACGTTTGTATTAATAAATCAGTAAAAATGAAATACAAAAATAGATACAAAACTATTGCAGCAATTGGAGTTATTGGCATTTATGCATCTATGCTTTCATGTGGTGATCAAAAACCAGCGGCTACAACAGACACCAACAAAACAGTAGATCTTTCAACCTTACCACAAGCCGATCAGGAATTGATTAAAAAAGCAAGTGGCATGTTTGGCATATTGCCAACAACAGCAGAAAATCCAAAAAATACCACAAACGACTCTAAAGTTGAGTTGGGAAAAATGCTTTACCATGACCCACGCCTTTCTAAAAGTGGATTTATCAGCTGCAACAGCTGTCATAATTTGGCAAGTTACGGGGTTGATAATTTACCTACCTCTATCGGACACAAATGGCAATTAGGTGGGCGCAATGCACCTACTGTGTTGAATGCGGCATTTCATACCGCACAATTCTGGGATGGCCGTGCAGCCGATGTGGAAGAGCAGGCCAAAGGTCCAATCCTCAATCCGGGTGAAATGGCCTTGCCACATCAAGATGCTTGTACAGATAAAATTGCATCTATAAAAGCGTATCAGGAGCTATTTACCAAAGCATTTCCGGGCGAAGAGAAACCTTTAAACTATGAGAACATTGCGAAAGCTATTGGCGCATTTGAGCGCACACTTATCACACCATCACGTTTTGATAAATACTTACAAGGAGATGTAGCTGCTCTTAACGAACAAGAAAAAAAGGGATTAGAAACATTTATGAACTCAGGTTGCAATGCTTGTCACATGACGGCAACATTTGGTGGAAATATTTATCAAAAATTCGGTGTAACTAAAAACTATTGGGAATTAACTGGAAGTAAAACCAAAGATGAAGGTCGTTCAGCTATCACAAAAAATGAAAGTGAAAAGTATTTCTTCAAGGTACCTTCATTAAGAAATATTACGCGTACGTATCCATATTTTCATGATGGGAGTATTTGGGATTTAAAACAAGCCATATCCATTATGGGTGAATTGCAGCTAGGTAAAAAACTTACTGAAGCTGAAGTGAACGATATCGCAGCATTTCTTGAATCACTTACAGGTGAACTGCCAGAATCAGCACGTATGCTTCCTATTTTGCCTGCGTCAACAAATACTACAGCCCAACCGGTATTTAATTAATTTTAGTCTTTCTCTATAAAAAAATGCCCTTCAAACATGAAGGGCATTTTTTTATTGCTCAAGCGGAAAAACAATCTCGGTCATCCACATAGCAGTATCTTTTTCCAACTCCGGATCTGTAATATATATTTCCCTTATCGGACTATTTGCACTCATCACCAATCCATTTGATGATAGATAATGATAAGCCGCTTCGTAAGCAGGCCCCATCTTATCATATGCGCCTTTATAGGTAAGTATAAGCGCTTTGGTTTGGGGCAACTCATGCAATACAATTTGCTTATCGGACTCAATCAGTCCAGAAACAGGAATAGCTGCTTCAAAATCCAACTTCTTTGGATTAAGACTATAATATAAAGCCATAGGCATTCCAATCAATTCCAAATTCGCACTGATGAGCTTTGCATTAAGTTGAGCAAAACTTTTTGCAAAAATATCGGGTGTTATCTTTTGCTGTGGCAGTTGGTACCTAATGCCTATTACTTTCATTGGCAAAACGTCTATCAACTCTGCATCATACCCGCCTATCACTAACCTTTCAGGCATGCTTTCACTTATTTCTGCTATTTTACTCAATCCGCTATCAAAATCTGCACCCACCATTTTGTCCATCATCAGTCCAAACCAACGTGAAGGTATATTCCAGCCATGCTCGGTAGTCATTGACCATTCCACATTGCAATTGCTATCGCTGGTATTTTCAAATAAGAACTCAACTTTTGATGTTCCCCAATCTGCAAATATTAAGTCAACTAGAATCTGCTCAAAAGGTTTACTCTCGGTTATAAGCACCTTCCCTTTTCCCACATTTCGATTTTTACTGTCCCAGGTATAATAAGCGTTTGTGCCTTCTGCAGGTTCTGAGTATGTTAATGTAACCAATGTATCCATCGCATACCAAGGCGACCATAATTTCCATTTGGTGAGATCATTAATAAGCATGAATGGAATATCAACCGATCGGTTGATGGATATTTGCCGCTTCACTACCGATTTCGTTGGAAGAAAAAGTCCTGCTAATAAAAACAGCAAAATTACGCTGAGTAATATGATTAAGATTTTTTTGAATATACGCATAGCTTTAAGTGTAAATTTGAAACAAATTAAACAAAACATTATGCAAACAAAGCACAAAGCTGTGTATTTTATTTTTGGAGGTTTGGGACTAACCTTATCGTTGGGATTATTCATATTCGCTGCTGATACATTTAATAGTGAGTGGAATAAGGAGGTTAAAGCCAATTACAATATATACAGCATGCCGTTTCCTGAACAACTGGAGTTTGCGGGAAAAACCATTCCCTTACAGGATGAAGAACTAAAAGAACGATATGACCGTGAGCTACTAACCAATATGTACTGGCAGTCGCAAACGATTTTATTTATTAAGCGGGCTGCAAAATATTTTCCCGATATAGCTCCAATTTTAAAAGCTAACAGAATACCCGATGATTTTAAATACCTGTGTGTAGCAGAAAGTGGACTACAAGCACAAGTAGTTTCATCGGCAGGCGCTGCGGGTTATTGGCAGTTTTTGGATAAAACAGGAAAAGTATTCGGATTGGTTATTAATGAAGAAGTAGATGAGCGCTATCACTTGCAAAAATCAACTGAAGCTGCGTGCAGGTATTTCAGAAAAGCGTATGATGTTTTTGGCGACTGGAGTTTGGTGGCTGCATCATATAATATGGGCATAGAAGGAGTAAAAAAACAACTCACATCACAACAAGAAAATAATTATTACGACTTGTACCTCAATCAGGAAACCTCCAGGTATTTACTCAGAATTTTATCCATCAAATCTATTTTACTTCAACCCGATGATTTTGGTTTTCATGTTGCTGAGAGTCATTATTATCAAAAACAAGAAACGGTATTTATTCAAGTAAAACAGCCAATAAAAGATTTGTATGCCTTTGCCAAACAATATGGATGCACCTATAAAGAATTAAAATATTTAAACCCGTGGCTTCGCAAAACGACCCTCCTTACTCCCGGCAATTGGACCATTGAACTTCCAAAGAAAAAAGTTTCACAACACATGCCCATCAGCAGCGACTCCATCATGCATGTGGAGTAAGCATCCCAAATAGCTTTTCCTCTCTTTCTACAGGCTTTTTTTGCTAAATGCGTGCCTCATGTATTTGCATCATTTGTACATTTCATACTAAATTATTAGTTAAATATTATATTTTATCAAATTAAACTACATTTGAAAATCTTACTACAACGAATACACCTTTTCAAAGCGAATAGGCTGCTACCAAAAATGGCAGCCTTTTTTTTAATCCGCTTCACATACATTTGCTTTGCATGCATTATATCAATATCCATACACACTACAACGCACGAATAAAAGATGAATTTATCATCAGAAATGTATACCTGCACCGCATGCATTGTTTGCCTCAAGTTACATATTCGTTGTCATTGGGGTTGCATCCATGGCATGTAAACGAAATGGATATTGATACCTGTACCAACAAACTTGTGGAATGGATTACGCATGAACGCATTTTAGCAATTGGCGAAATTGGGATCGACCGAAGTATTGAAATCTCTGTTGATGTGCAGCGAAAATACTTTGAGGCACAGCTGAATATTGCACGGGCTTTCCAAAAGCCTGTTATTTTACATGCAGTAAAAAGCTATAGCGATTTGTTGCCTTATGTAAAAAAAGTACATATCCCATTTATTTTTCACCAGTTTCAGGGCAACATACAACAAGCAGAAGAATTGATCAAACATGGAGCACATCTTTCTTTTGGTAAGAATCTTTTTCAAGTACAAACAGAGCATTTGTTTTCAAAAATACCGATAGGCTCCTTTTTTCTAGAAACCGATACGGCCAATCACCTTCATATTTCGGATATCTATCGAAAAGCTGCCGAGTTGAAAAAAATAGATATAGACTCGTTAATGAAAATTCAGAATGATACTTTTGTGGCTGTTTTTAAAAAACAGATATGAACAAAGAAATAAAATCTTGGATGGGCCGATCGCAGCTTTTGATGGGAGAAGAAAAGTTGCACAAACTCATTAATAAAAATGTATTGGTAGTAGGGCTTGGTGGTGTTGGAGGCATAGCCGCAGAAATGATTGCCCGAAGTGGCGTTGGTAAAATGACCATTGTTGATGCCGACACCGTAGAAGAAACAAACCGAAACCGCCAAATGCCTGCATTATTGAGTACCGATGGACAATTGAAATCAGAGGTAATGGCAGCGCGCATTCGTGATATCAATCCGGATATTGAACTAACGGTTATTTCGAAATTTTTTAAAGACGAAACCACAACCGAAATTTTAGATTCACAACAATTTGATTATGCCTTGGATTGTATAGACACGCTTGCGCCAAAAGTATTTTTTATCAAAGCATGTATGGATAGAAAAATACCCATTGTGAGCAGCATGGGTGCGGGCAACAAGATTGATCCCACGCAGGTGAAAGTGGCCGATATATCAAAAACATACAATTGCCACCTTGCCAAATACACCCGTAAATATTTGTATAAGTTTGGTATAAGAAAAGGTTTGAAATCTGTTTTTTCAGCAGAACAACCTGCTGCTTATATGGGAATAAAGTTGGTAGACGGGCAAAACAAAAAGTCATCTCCCGGAACCATCAGTTACATGCCTGCCATATTTGGCTGCACGGTTGCCAGTGTTGCCATTCGAGATTTATATCTACATTCATGAATACATATAAAGGAAGATATTTTGACGGAAAAACGTCTCGCGCAGTTGAGGTAACTATTACCATTGATGACAAAAACGTTTGCTTAAATGCTGACGAAATTTCTAAGATATGGCCAATTAATCAAATTACTGAAGATGATTGTACGCGCCAATTTTTATCAATAAGGTTTGGCTCTGCGTTTCCCTATGAACAATTGGATAGTACAGATAAAGCATTTATCAATACATGGCTCAAGTTAAATAACAAATCTGGTTTTCGCCCCTTGCATTCAGCTACTGGATTTCTGGCTGTTTTATTGCTCTTTGTTGTATCATTTTTTGTTTTGGGATATGCATATGGTTTACCTTGGCTGGCTGGCGTGGTAGCTAATAAAGTACCTATTTCGTATGAGGTTACTTTAGGCGAACATGCATTGAAAGGTATGCTTGCAGAAAGCAAAACCAATGAGTTAAAAAGCAAACAACTAAATCTTTTTTTCAAACAACTTAATATAGAATCGGATTACTCCATTCAGATATATTATGTGAATGACGAAGTGGTGAACGCATTTGCTTTACCGGGTGGAAATATTGTGGTGTATGACGGTTTGGTGAAAAAATTAAAAAATGAAAATGAATTGGCGGCATTATTGGCACATGAATTTACGCATGTGCAAAAGCGTCATTCCACCAGAAATATTTTTCGGAACATGGCAGGATACATTCTAATATCAGCACTTACAGGTGATATGAATGGTTTTACACAGCAATTTATTTTAACAGCTGATAATTTAGGTACGCTTAGCTACTCTCGTGAGTTGGAAAAAGAAGCTGATGATTTTGGTATGCAGGTGCTAAAGGAAAACAACCTATCATGTGCTGGCATGAAATCTTTATTTGAAACATTTAAAGAAGAAGAAAAAATAGCTGTTCATGAATTACTGAGCTCTCATCCCGATTTAGATAACCGCATTGAACGTGTAGAAATTTTTATGCAAAAAAACAGTTATGATATTCAACAAAATGATTCGTTAACTTACTATTTTAAACAACTGAAAAAATGAATCCAACTGAACATGATTTGATTGAGCATGCGGATACATCCTTATCTATTTATTTTGATGAAGAACATCCCAAAAGAGGCTTAACAAGGGAAGAGCTTTTAAGTTGGCTTACACAAAAAATAATTTTTTTATTGTTGCACGATATGGAAAAATTATTGCACATTCTGTATCGAATTGATGTGAAAGAATTACTCGTAAAAGATGTATTTGCACAGCATGATCCTAAGAAAATCGCACCTTTGCTTGCTGAACTTATCTTAAACAGAGAATTGGAAAAAGTTCACACCAGATTAAAATACAGGCAGTCATAAAAACATGACAGATATCAGTTTTGAGCTAAGCACATTTTGCACGTAATTGCAACTTTATTTTTAAATTTATACATGGCAATATTATTATTTTTAGTAGGTCATTGGTACCTATCACTTTTCGGACAAACCTTCTATCTCCATCGTTATGCTGCCCACAAAATGTTTACCATGACACCTGGTTGGGAAAAATTTTGGTATATTTATGCTTGGGTTACACAAGGCTCTTCTTACTTGAATGCACGCGCTTATGCTATTTTACACCGCATGCACCATGCTTATAGTGACACCCAAAAAGATCCTCACACACCACACTTTTTCAAAGAAGTATTTTCGATGATGTGGCATACCAGAGCAGTATACAATGGTGTACTTCGAGGCACATTGGAAGTTGAACCAAAATTTTTGAAAAACTACCCTGTATATCCAAATATTGATCGCATTGCTGACTCATGGCCTTCACGTATTGCTTTTGGTATAGGTTACATTGCATTTTATGTGGCATTTGCAACAAGTCCTTGGATGTATTTGCTTTTGCCAATACACTTCCTTATCGGACCAATACAAGGAGCTGTGGTAAATTGGGCCGGACACAAATACGGATACCGCAATTTTGATGACGAAAAAGATCATTCAAAAAACACGTTGATTTTCGATTTCTTGATGTTGGGTGAATTGTTTCAGAATAATCACCACCATGCAGGTGCAAGACCAAACTTTGCTGCCAAATGGTGGGAGTTTGACCCTGTTTATCCGGTTATCAGATTGTTTAATAAAATTGGTATTATCAAGTTGTTGCCTATCGCATCAAACACGAAATATTAAAGCAAATAAATTTATTTGAAAAGCGCTGTGATATTCATGGCGCT
Source organism: uncultured Bifidobacteriaceae bacterium (assembly GCA_964429245.1). Taxonomy (GTDB): domain Bacteria; phylum Bacteroidota; class Bacteroidia; order UKL13-3; family UKL13-3; genus CAYSBE01. The sequence goes on from CAYSBE010000027.1 coordinate 21,809, forward strand.
TTTTTTTACGCTTTAGCAGTATACTTGTGCATGTCAAAACAACTGTTGACAACATTGCTGATTTTATTTTTGATGCTTTGCATTGCCGTGCATAGTTTACAATTTACGCATTTCAACCTCAATTCGACAATTGATTTTCGCAATGTGTACTTGGGATCTAAATTGTGGCTGCAGGGCTTGAATCCTTATGATGACGGCCCACTTAAATCCATATGGTTTGATATGTGATACCTATCCTATTTCAAGAAATTATCCGCCCGGATTGCCCACCAATTTTCTGGTCTATCCACCTGCCGCACTATTGCTTTACCTTCCGATTTCATTTTTCAATTGGCCTACAGCTGCTTTCTTTAATCTATTTATTTCCATTCTTTGTCTTGCCTTTACCATTCAGCTTTGGGTGAAATTAAGCCCTATAAAATTAAGCCGGTTGCAACAAGTCATCATTTGGTTAACCATATTTGCATTTAAGGGCACAATGCACGCACTTTTCGTTGGGCAACCAACATTTTTGTTGCTGTTTACCGGCACCTTATCCATCTATTTGCATCAACACAATCAAAAACAATTCTTACAAATCATATTACTGTGTATAACAGCAATCAAGCCCACGCTAGCCATACCTTTTATACTATACTTTTTACATGGCCGAAACTGGATTGTATTACTAACAGCCGGAGCCTTCAATATCGCATTAAACTCATTTGCTATTCTTCATTGGAGCAGCTCAGTATTATTGCTTCAATCATTTCTTTCCAATCTTGATTTACTAAAAGCCCATGTTTACTCTAGCTTTTATTATGCAAGTACGTTGACTGACATCACTGTTTTAATAGACTATATCTGGAATATCGAGTACAAGTGGTATAACCTGTTTATGAATTTAATGATGCTTGCCATTGCCGCTTTTGCCTTGATTGAAAAAAGAAATTGGGATGTGTTTACCCGCATGTCTTTTTATTCTTTCTTTACCTTACTATTTGGTTATCATCTTTTTTATGATGTGCTGTTATTAATTCCTTTTGTAATACTTCTTGTACCGATTTCGAAAAGAAGTTGGTATCTACTATCTGCCTTGCCTTTTTTTATCCCTATAAATGGTATATTGAATCGAATGAACGAAGGCTTAGAAATAAATTTGCTTTACCTGCATCTACCTTTTTGTATTGGATTGGTTTTTATCGGCTGGTTGATTAATAACTTTGTTCGGGAAACAACGGATGAATAACTTTTCTCCATAAAGGAGGAATAGCGGCAACAAAAAATAATCCTGCGAATCCGCTCGGTAATTTATTTGAATTTTCGTAAGTAATTAAGGTGTGATAAGGTTTGCTTGCATAATAATGATGATCGGCATGGCGGGCAAGATCAACCAAAACAAAGCGACTTACAAACTGATTGGTGTCCCAACTGTGGATCTCAGTTACACGTTGTTTTTCATCACGAGTTAATCCGTAATGCTGAATATAATTTACATACTCAAGTAAGAAATTGGCAAATAATGCTTGAGCGATATAAGCAACAACAACAATCCAGCCTAAGAAAACAAACAACAAAACTAAATGAGACAATTGCAATACCACTTGCCTTACAACATAATTGTGCAATGAATACGGTGACTTTTTTTCTTCGGTCAAACGTTTGGCTTCCATTTCAAGTGCACCATTAAATTGTCCTTTTACGGATCGGATAAAAAATGCATATAAACTTTCGCCAAGGTGCGCTGTGGTATGATCCTTAGCAGTGCCTACCCATTTGTGATGAACACGCAGGTGTTCTACAAAAAAATACATATTGCCTGCAGTAAACAGCAGCAGTTTTCCATACCATTGTTCAACAGGAGCTTTGCGGTGAATAAATTCATGTGCTACAACAATGGCTGATGATCCTGAATTTAAACCCGTACTCACAACTGCGGCTGCTATCCATGGACCTTCAAGTACATGATTATAAATTCCGTAGAATAAACTTACCAATGCCGTAAGTTGAAAAGGAACATGCAGCAATAAAATATAGTGGGGAAGTACGTCATCTTTCTCGGTTGCTTCATTCGATTCGATGGGCTTAGTGAGCCACTCAACCGCAGCTAGCACAAGAAGTGAATACAGAAAATTGAGCAGCGAAAAATAACTGCCATGCAAATTGCCATATATTACTGCCATTGCAGGTGTGAGGCTAAAAACATAAAGCAGGTTTCTTAAATTACCGGTCATTTAATCAATCAATAAATTGTATGGTTTTTTGAATATCGGGCGACAAGTATCTGTCATCATTCATAAACGCAACATGCTTGCGATAGTTTTGATGTAGTTGTTCAATTTTCGCGCTGCTTTTCAGTGGCCTTCTAAAATCGATTGCCTGTGCAGCGTTCATCAGCTCTATTGCCAAAATGGTGCGCAGGTTATTCAACACACGCAAACATTTGGTTGCTGCATTGGCACCCATACTCACATGATCTTCTTGTCCGTTGCTGCTCACAATACTATCAACCGATGCAGGTGTACAAAGCTGTTTATTCTGGCTCACAATTGAGGCTGCCGTATATTGTGGAATCATCATACCGGAATTGAGGCCGGGATTGGGTGTAAGAAATGCGGGCAATCCTCTTTGTCCTGAAATAAGTTGGTAGGTTCTGCGTTCCGAAATGCTTCCCAGTTCGGCCAAAGCGATAGCCAAATAATCGAGTATGAGTGCAAGCGGCTGCCCGTGAAAATTACCTCCCGATAAAATAAGGTCTTCATTAGGAAATATGTTTGGATTGTCGGTAACGGCATTCATCTCGTTGGTAATAACCTGCTCTGCAAATGCAAGTGTATCGTAAGAAGCTCCATGCACCTGTGGAATGCAACGAAATGCATAGGGATCCTGAACCTGTGATTTTTGTTTATTTCCTATCTCACTTTTCTCCAATAACTCACGCATACTTCGGGCAACTGCTATCTGTCCTTTGTGGTTTCTGATATCGTGCAGCAAATGATTAAACGGTTCCATGCGGCAATCAAAAGCATCTACAGACATTGCTGCTATTTCATTGGCGCGGTTTGTCATCGCTTTTCCTTTCCATACACACCATACGGCATAGCTGAGCATAAACTGGGTTCCATTAATCAGTGCCAATCCTTCTTTCGATTTCAGTTTGATTGGAGAAAGATTATTCTTAGCAAGTACATCTTGTGACTCTTTTCTTTCATATCCATTTTGCGATTTCACCCACACTTCACCTTCACCAATCAAGGGTAATGACAAGTGTGCAAGTGGGGCCAAGTCGCCTGATGCACCCAGTGAACCCTGCTCGTAAACTACAGGCAGTATATCGTTGTTAAATAACCATATTAATCGTTCTACAGTTTCAACTTGAACGCCACTATTTCCATAAGACAGTGATTGTATTTTCAGCAACAACATCAACTTAACGATATGCTGAGGCACGTAATCTCCGGTTCCACAGGCATGCGACCTCAGTAAGTTGTATTGCAGTTGCTCGAGCTCGCTTACATTTATTTGTGTATTGCACAATGCACCAAAACCTGTATT
>CAYSBE010000028.1:0-23806 GCA_964429245.1 uncultured Bifidobacteriaceae bacterium
GCTCGAGCTCGCTTACATTTATTTGTGTATTGCACAATGCACCAAAACCTGTATTGATACCATAATAAATAGCTTCCGGATCGGCCAGTTTTGCATCAAGATATTTCCTGCATTTAGCTATACGTGCGGTTGCATTTTGTGAAAGTGAAATATTGTTGCCTTTATCAAATATACTGATGATATCTGCAAGCGAAAGTTGATGGTCTATTTCAAAAGTTGACATGATTTACATGGCATTAAGGTGTTGTATAATTTCTTCAACAGTAAGTTCCTGTTGAGTGCCCTGTCTCAGGTTTTTAAAGGTTAATTTCCCGGTAGCTTGCTCACTTGACCCAATGATGATGGCAAAAGGTATATTGAGCGCATTAGCATAGTCAAGTTGTTTACCTATTTTTTTCAGGTCGGGATACATTTCTGATGGAATCTTTGCTGCACGTATGTTGGCTAGCACACCCAATCCATATAGCTGCGATGATGCATCAAAGGCACAAATCAGCACACGTGTTGAGCCGAATTTATTTTCCGGAAACAACTGCAACTCTTCCATTACATCATAAATACGGTCGAGGCCAAACGAGATACCAACACCTGATACGCCTGGCATTCCGAAAATACCGGTCAGGTTGTCGTAACGGCCACCGCCACCAATGCTTGACTTAAGGGTACCTGAAGTAGCAACAACTTCCAAGATGCAACCAGTATAGTAAGATAATCCACGAGCAAGTGAGATATCAAGTTTAATGTTCACATTAGGAACTTGCGATATAATAAACTTTGTTTCTTCAATGCCTTTTTTGCCTTCTTCCGAATGTGCAAGTTTTTGAAAAAGTTGGTCAAGCAATTCATCATTACTACCCTGCATGTCCATAAAGCCGAAAAGTTTCTGACACTCGGCTTCGGTAAAACCTTTGGCAAGCAGTTCATTTTTTACACCTTCTTTGCCAATTTTATCCAGCTTATCTATAGCTACCGATATTGTACCCAAGCTATCTGCTGACTTAACCGTTTCGGCAATACCCGAAAGTATTTTGCGGTTATTGATGCGCATTTCATGTGGTATTTTCAACCCTGCAAATGCCTCATGATAGATTTGAACCAAGTCAAGTTCGCAAAGCAAACTATCGGTGCCTACTACATCGGCATCACACTGCCAGAATTCGCGGTAACGACCTTTCTGAGGTCGGTCAGCACGCCATACCGGTTGCATTTGGTACCGTTTAAATGGGAATGTAATTGTATTTCTGTTCATTACCACAAAGCGGGCAAAAGGTACGGTAAGGTCATATCGCAAACCTTTCTCGGTAATAAAAGGCAATGTGGCTTTCGAATCAAGGTCGTTCAGCTTTCCGCTAACTGATGGCAAAAATGTATGGTCTTTACTTTCATCGACCAACATACTGTCGTTGTAAGACTTCAGGTCTTTTAAAAAATCGCCCGAATTCACTATTCTAAACAGTAATTGGTCTCCTTCCTCGCCATATTTGCCTTCTAAAGTAGACAGATTCTCCATGGCAGGGGTTTCTATTGGCATAAAGCCGTATTTCCTGAAAATTGTCTCGATCGTGTCAAGAATATATTTACGCTTATGCACCTGCAGTGGGCCAAAATCGCGGGTTCCTTTTGCTAATGTGGGTTTTGTAGCCATATTGTTATTCAGGCAAAAATAATCACCTGCTCATGATTACCAACTATGGGCACAAGTATGATATAAATCAATTGCAGAAGTACTGAATTGAAGTATATTGCGTACTTTCTAAAAATTAACTATGTCAAAAATTAAGTTTAACAACAACAACCCTCAATTCTTCAACGAATTAAAAATAAGAGTAAACGCCTATTTCGAAAACAACAACATCAAGCCTACAGGAAATTACAAACTGTATGCAAAAACCATCATACTCTCCATAACACTTTTTCTTAGCTACTTGTGGCTAGTGTTTTTTACTCCTGAGTCACATGCGCTATCACTGCTTGTCTGCATTGTGATTGGAGTAAATGTAGCTTCTATCGGATTTAATGTAATGCATGACGGTGCACATGGAAGTTATTCATCGCGTAAATGGGTAAATACGTTCATGGGATTCAGCTTAAATATGCTTGGAGGCAACGTATATATCTGGAGTCAGAAACACAATATTAACCACCACTCTTACACCAATGTAGAAGGAATGGATGACGATATCGATATCAAACCATTTATCAGGGTGCATCCGGAACAAAAGAAAATGTGGTTTCACCGTTTTCAGCACGTATATGGGTTGTTCCTTTATGGTTTCACTTATTTATTCTGGGTATTTATGAACGATTTCAATAAATACTTTACCGGAAAAATTGCCGAGCACACCAAGATGCGCAGCATGAGTGTGCCTGAGCACATGAACTTTTGGATTTCAAAAGTATTGTATGTGGTATTTTTCATACTGATTCCTTTTTATTTTGTAGGCGTATTGCCAACATTGATAGGATATTTAACTATGGCGTTTAGTGCCGGTGTGGTTATTTCTATTGTATTTCAGCTTGCACACGTGGTTGAGGAAGCTGAGTTTATAACACCTATCGGAAGTGAAATGAAAATTGAAACAGAATGGGCCAAACACCAAATTAACACAACTGTTAATTTCAGTACCCGCAACAAGGTGACCTCATGGTTGCTGGGTGGATTAAACTTTCAGGTAGAGCACCACTTATTTCCAAAAATTTCACATGTGCACTATCCGCAAATCAATAAAATCGTAAAAGATACATGTGAGGAATTTGGAATCGCCTATAAAGAGTTTCCAAATATCATCTTAGCTATACGCTCGCATTTGTTGCATTTGCGTGCAGCAGGCAGAGCCTAATTAGAACATATACTTCAACTAAAAGCACTGTTACATTCATGTAGCGGTGCTTTTTTATTTACGACAATCTTTTGCAATTGATAATGCTGCATCTAAATATACATACACATCTTTGGGAATATTGTGCCCGGCTTTCGGTGCCCGTTTATGTCCAAGCCTAACTACAATCATATCTTTTTCAGGAATGGCAAAAATGTATTGCCCTCTGATACCCCTGGCATAATAAATATGATTGCCCATGTATTCCATCAACCACCACTGATAGCCGTATCGGTTGTTATTTTGTCCTTCCTCATCCAATAATTCACTTGCAGGTTGAATACTTTCAGCTACATATGAGGAATCGATAAGTTGTATGCCATTCCAATTTCCATTTTTCATCATGAGGCGAGCAAATCTGGCAAAATCGCGCACATTGCTGTACCAGCAGCAACTTACCTTTTCCATACCCTTTTCATCCGTACTCCAGTATGCCGGATACTCAGCGCCCATAGGTTTCCATAGCTTTTCTGAGGCATACGCTGCTACTGTTTTACCGGTCACTTCCTTCAAAATCATTCCCAGTAATTGTGAGTCTCCTCCTTTGTATTCCCAGTATTTACCAATATCTTTTACCAACTCCGCTTTTAGTGTCAGTTCATTTACATTGGGACCATAATATGCTTCTGATGGCCAACCCAAAGGGCTCATATATGTTTCATCAAATCCCAATCCACTGCTCATTGTAAGCAGGTGCCTAATTCTTAATTTAGATTTTTCGCCTTCTTTAAATTCAGGTAAATAATCGCCAACCTTATCCGAAGTACTTTTGATTAAGCCCTCTTTAATGGCTACGCCAATGAGCATTGAGGTAAATGACTTGGCTGCTGAAAAGGAGTTAGCATAGGATTGCTCTCCATAGTTTTCCCAATGTTTTTCATATAAAATAGAATCATGTTGAATAACCAAATAGGAAACTGTTTTGTACTCTTCCATTTCACTTAAAAGTGAAGAGCCCATTTCAGGCATGGAAGCTACTATAGGCCATGGTTGTGGCTTTTCCGGGGCTTCAACTATATGGTGCGGAAAATCATCCCGTTCATCAATATCGGGTCCTAATTTGCCTTGTAGGATGGTGCTGTACAAAACCTTGTTTACAAACATTTTATCTTTATACCACAACCAGCACTCACCTATTATGATGAGTACAGCCAATATGATAATTCCAATTTTAACGATGCGCATGTATTTAGAGAATTTAGGTCAAATTTAACGGTTCATAAACTAAAAACGACTATTCATGAAATATTCATTGGATGAAAAACAGCTTTTATTATACTTGTATAATAAAACGAGATATGGAAGAATCCTATACTATGATGACGCCCATATTTCGAAAATAGCCCCTATGATTAAAACCGTGAAGTGAGACACCTTTGCGGTTTTGCTTTTATGAAGGGTAATATTTCAAGTATTCTTTAGCCAAGTCAACATATACTTGCGCATTCCTTTTCACTTTTTCAATTTGTTCAGGTGTTAGTTGCTTCACTATTTTTGCAGGAGAACCCAACACAAGCGAGTAATCCGGAATTTGCATTCCTTCTGTTACCAATGCATGTGCACCGATAATGCAATAATTTCCAATTACAGCTCCATTTAAAACAGTTGCTCGCATACCTATCAGCACATGGTTTCCAAGTTTAGCCCCATGCACAATAGCTCCATGCCCTAAAATACAATCATGACCAATGTAAACCGGAAATCCAGGATCAACGTGTACAATAGCAGTGTCTTGAATATTGCTTCGCTCTCCTACCACAATGTCATCACCATCGCCTCGCAATACCGCTCCAAACCAAACAGAACAGTTATCAGCAAGTGACACCCTACCAAAAACCCTTGCCGTATCGGCTATCCATACCTCTTTGCCTGTTGTGATTGGTTTCTGCAAAATGTCTTTCATGTTCATACGATCCATAGTTTAATACTGACCTGTTCGGAGCATCACCAAGGTACACGCCTCAATAGGTTCAATGCCATATTCTTTAAGCTTGCTTTGAAACTCAGGATTCTCTGTTCCCGGATTGAAGATTACCCTCGATGGTTTCATTTTTAAGATATAATCCACATAAGCAATCTGATTTGCCGGGCCTAGATATAAGGTAATGGTTTCAATATCATCATCAGGTAGCAATTGGGTAATCACCACATCACCAATATTGCCTTTGCGAAGGCCAAATGCAACAACTTCATGTTGGTATTCCCTAAGCATTGCCGTAGCTTTATAGCTGTATCTTTCGGGATTTGGCGTGGCTCCCATCACCAGTGTTTTATTACTCATCAATTTATATTACTTGTACGAAATAAACCAGTACCATGGTCATCACAAAAGAATTTTATCCATAACCGTGCTAAACAACCTGCAAGTTTGGCTTAAAAATGTATTTTCGCCACCACAATTTTACCCATACACATGAAGATTTCATACAATTGGCTGCGCACACTAATCAATACTGACTTATTGCCCGGAAGCATTGGAGAAAAACTTACTTCCAGCGGACTGGAGGTAGAAGGAATTGAAACTTTTGAAAGTGTAAAAGGTGGATTAAAAGGCATTGTAGTGGGCGAGGTAAAATCGTGTGAAAAGCATCCAAATGCAGATAGGCTTCGTATTACAAAGGTTGATATTGGAAAAGATAAATTATTGCAGATTGTTTGTGGTGCACCAAATGTAGCTGCAGGACAAAAAGTATTGGTAGCACCAGTTGGTACTATGGTGCATCCAACTGAAGGATCCCCGTTTGAAATTAAGCTATCAAAAATTCGTGGCGAAGTAAGTGAAGGGATGATTTGTGCAGAAGATGAATTAAGTTTAGGGAATAGTCATGAAGGTATTATGGTATTGCCTCAAGAGTATGAGATTGGAAAGCTGGCAACTGATTATTTTCCGGTATATACAGATGCTGTATTTGAAATCGGGTTAACAGCCAACCGAGGAGATGCCGCATCGCACTTGGGAGTTGCAAGAGACTTGCGTGCACTTACCAATTCAGAAATTGTACGACACGAAACACTCTATAAACTACCCACTCCTACCAATCAACTTCTCATTAATGTAGAAGTTAAAGATACAGAAAGTTGCATCCGTTACAGCGGCATCGTTATTTCAGGGGTTGAGGTAAAACCGTCACCCGAATGGTTGCAAATGCGACTTAAGGCTATTGGGTTAAATCCAATCAACAACATCGTTGATATTACAAACTATGTGATGCATGAAATAGGGCAACCATTACATGCATTTGATGCTGATAAAATTTCAGGCAAAAAAATCATCGTTCAAAAAGCTGTTTCAGGTTCCCTATTTACAACATTGGATGGTGTAGAACGTAAACTTAATGGGTCAGAATGCATGATATGCGATAGCGATAAACCATTAGCTATTGCCGGTGTTTATGGAGGCTTGCATTCCGGCATTACAGCCGAAACAAAAAGTATTTTTATTGAAAGTGCCTATTTTAATCCGGTATCTATAAGAAAAACTGCAAAGTCTTTAGGCTTATCAACTGACTCCTCATTTAGGTATGAACGTGGTACCGATCCCCAAATAACGGATGATGCAATTAAACGTTCCGTACAACTAATTATGGAATGTGCCGGTGGCGAGGTTGCATCAGCAATGACTGATCATTACCCAATTCCTGTAAAGCCTGCTGAAATTACTTTTAGGATACAAAAATTTTACGACCTCATCGGAGAAACGATACCTGTAGACAGAATCGTTAGTATCTTAAACGGATTGGGTATAAGTGTACATAAACAGCAAACAGATATCCTGCATCTGGTAGTTCCACCTTACAAAAGCGATGTAACACGTGAAGCCGATATTGCAGAAGAAGTGTTGCGCATATTTGGCTTAGATAATATTCCCATTCCATCTCAACTAAAATCATCTTTAGCGCGTTCGGCTGATGAAGATGCATGGTTGCTAAAAGGGAAAATAGCTCAATTTTTAACGGCAAACGGGTTTATTGAAATGCTCAGTAATTCCCTAACTAAAAGCGAATATTACAACGAAGAGGAATTGACTCAAGCAGTTAAATTACTTAATCCTTTAAGCAATGATTTGAATATCCTGCGCATGAGTTTGCTATTCAATGGCCTGGAGATGATTCAATACAATAAGAACCGAAAAATTACAGATATCCGTGCGTTTGAATTTGGCTTTGTTTATCAGCAAGCAGGAGAGAAATTTATTGAAACCCCCATGCTTTCCCTTTTTATATCTGGCAAAAAAGTACCTGAAAGCTGGCAACCACATGATGCAGAGACAACATTGTATCAATTAAAATCATATGTATCGCAACTCTTCAACGTACTTGGGATAAAAGGATACAAATGGAAATATGATGGCAATCATCCTGAATTATCAACCACAATAGAACTTACACACAACAAAGAAAACATTGGCTATTTGGGATTGGTCAAATCAACACATACAAAAATATTTGATATTGAGAGTCCTGTTTGGGTAGCCATGTTTGATTGGAAAAAATTATTGGAAGCGAGAAGTAAATCTGCTTTTAATCTGAAAGATGTATCTCCATTTCCTGCTGTAAGACGCGATCTTGCCTTACTTATTGATAAATCAGTTCAATATGCATCAGTAGAACAAACCGTATTAAAATGTAATGCGCAACTCATCAAAGAGGTTAGCATCTTTGACGTGTACGAAGGCGACAAATTGCCTGCTGACAAAAAATCGTATGCCATTAGCATCATACTTCAAAATGAAGAAAAAACCATGACTGATGAAGAAACAGAGGCTGTTATGAAACAAGTGATTTCACAATTGAAAAAAGAAATAGGAGCTGAATTAAGGGCTTAGGGTTGTGACTCTTCAAATACCCCTGTTTGTCTGTTTTTGCGACAATTGTCCCAAGTAAAATACCTGCCATTCATCGCAATATACACACCCGGAGGTAGCGTTTGGGCAAAAGCTAGTGCACTTCCTAGGTTAAATAAACCATCAGAGCTCCCAAATTTATATGGAATCATCGCACCTGTTATAACGATGGTTTTACCAACAATTTGCTCTGCCAATAGCTTTGCAGTGATGGTCATGGTATCAGTTCCGTGGGTTATGATGATTTTATTTTCTTCTGCACCTTTGCAGCTTTCCACAATCAATTGTCGGTCAGCTTCAGACATTTCAAGGCTATCAACCAGCATCAGTGTGCGTATACTTAGGTCAAGTTTACTGCGACCCAATTTCAAAATTTCCTGAATATGGGTATCTTTAAAAAACAACTGACCATTTAGTTCATTGTATTCCTTATCAAAAGTACCACCGGTTACAAAAATGCGTATTGCCATTAAAATTTTGATTTGTGCGAAAGTATTTAAAATATTTATGTTGTTCCAAACATATACATTTGCAGCTGGTTAACAATTCATATGAAAAAGATATACTTCACCATTATTACGCTGATTGTAATTGGCTCTTGCACTTCGCCAAAAGAAAATGCAATGAAAGAAATTCAGCATCTTGAGTCTGCGGATAGTGCATTCACGCCACAAAATATTGAAAAATTAAAAACTGCTTATTTAAACTTTGCCGACAAATACCCTGATGATGAAAGTGCTCCAATTTACCTTTTTAGGGCGGCACAACGTTGTAATGTTAGTGCCCAGCATCAGGAAGCACTTACCTATTTAAATCGTATTATTGAATCGTATCCAAAAAATGAGTTGGCAGAAAACAGTTTGTTTTTGAAAGCATACATCTTAGATAATCATATACAAAAATATGATGAGGCTGTTGCCACCTATCAGCTCTTTTTAGAAAAATATCCCAAATCGGAAATGGCTGACGATGCAAAAATTGCCATAAAATATATAGGTAAAACACCTGAGGAAATATGGGAAGCTATGGGCAAGGGCGAAGAATAATAGACTTATTTCACTTGTACCATTTGATCGGCAAACTCCTTATTTAAGAATTCACTCACTTCAGCCGCTGTTAGGCCTTCAATTAACTTACCCTCTTTTGCCAATGTCATCACGCCTTTTTCTTCAGACACCAATAATGCGATAGCATCTGTTTGTTCTGTAATACCTATAGCAGACAAATGTCTTAGTCCAAATTTATTTTGATAATCCGGATTTTCGCTAATGGGTAAAACTGCATTTACTGCCTTTATACGCCCACTGGCAATAATCATTGCACCATCATGCAACGGACTAGTTTTATTAAAAATACTAATGATTAATCGTTTGCTAATACTTGATTCTATCACCTCGCCACTGGCTCCAATAAATTTCATTTCAGATGTTTTTGGAAAGACAAGTAAGGCTCCGGTTTTTGACTGTGCAAGAAAATCGCAAGCTTCAACTATTTCTTCGAAGTTGATTGCAAATTGCCTTTGTACCCTCCAATTCCAAGGAAATAAATCACGCACATGGAAATGCTCGCTTCCGAAAGTACCTTTACCAAGCAACAATAAAAATTTTCTAATCTCCTGCTGAAAAACGATAAGTATTGCAATGAACCCAACCTTTACAAACTCGTTTAATATACGTTCAGTTATCTCTAAATTAAAATAACTTACTACACGCCAAAAGATATAAATGGTAATCAACCCAATTATCATATTAAACGCAAGACTTCCTTTTAATAAGCGATAAAGCTGATAAATGATAATGGATACAAGCAACACATCTACCATTGTACTTATAGATAAACTAAGTAACCACTCATTAATTATGCTCATTGTTTTGAATAGAAGTTTACAAGTTTAATACTTTCTACTGCTTCTTTCACATCATGTACCCGTAATATATCTGCACCCTTTAGCAATGCAATGGTATTTACCGCAGATGTTCCATTTAGTGATTCATCAACTGAAGCTCCAATTATTTGCTGAATCATTCGTTTGCGGGAAACACCAACCAATATGGGTAACTCTAAAATACTAAACCTATCAAGACCTTTTAATAACTTGTAATTTTGCTCCAACGTTTTCGCAAAACCAAAGCCCGGATCAATGATGATGTCTTTTACACCTGCTGATTTTGCAGCTGTAATTCGATTGGTAAAATAATGTAGAATTTCGAGCACCACATTTTCATACTGAGTAAGTTTACCCATTGATTGGGGTGTTCCTCTTTTATGCATCATGATATATGGCACACCCAAGTTTGCAACGGTTTGTAGCATATTGGCATCATCTTCACCTGCTGAAACATCATTTACTACGGATGCTCCTGCCTCGACAGCCGCTTTTGCGATATCCGCTCTAAAGGTATCGATGGAAAGTATTGCCTCAGGAAAATGCTTATTGATGATTTCAATTACAGGAATCACCCGATCTAATTCTTCCTGTGGCGAAACTTCAGGTGCATCGGGTCGGGTGGAGTAACCACCTATATCCAGCATCATAGCGCCATCAAGTAACATTTGCTCCGCTGATTTCAGCACCTTATCAATTGATTTTCGACTGCCGGCATAAAATGAATCAGGGGTAGCATTGATAATGCCCATCACTTGTGGATAATCAAGTATTCTTAATTTTCCCTTTAAATTAAGTGTAATATTTTTCTTAGGCACTTGCATTTATTGACATCCTGTTATTTTTGCACCGGTTTCAATTATTTATGTTTCCACAATTTTAACCAATATTCTCAAACATTTGTTCCCTAATTTATTGAATCAATAATAATCCATTATGAAAATTACCGTTCAGTTAAGTCGTGTTTTAGTAGGTGTGTTATTTATTATATCCGGCTTTATTAAAGCTAATGATACGATTGGCTTCTCCTACAAGCTCGAAGAATATTTCGAAGTATTTCATATGCCAATATTTATTCCATATGCCGTAACATTTGCTATTTTCATTTGTATTTTTGAAATCATGGTGGGGGTGGCATTGCTCATGGGTGCTTACAGTTACCTCAATGCATGGCTTTTGCTGCTGATGATTGTCTTCTTTACATGGCTAACCGGATATTCGGCCATAACCAATAAAGTTACTGACTGTGGTTGTTTTGGCGATGCCATTAAATTGAAACCGGTTGAATCATTTATGAAAGATGTGGTTTTACTCGTATTTATTATTTTTATTTTCATAGGTCATAAACAGATCAAACCTTTGTTTAATAAAGGAGTGCAAATGCTTTTCCTTGGTGCCGCTCTTTTTGTGGTTACTGCATTTACTTTTTATACTTACATGTTCTTGCCAGTTGTTGATTTCTTACCTTACAAAATTGGAAATGATTTAAACAAACAAATGGAGATACCTGAGGGAGCTCCAGTAGATTCTGTGCAATTGGTATTTATTTATGAAAAAGACGGACAGCAGATGGAAATAAGCATGGACCAAATTGCCCTTATAGACGACAGGTATAAATATATAGACAGAAAAGATAAGATAATTCGCAAAGGTTATGAGCCACCAATTCACGATTTTAAAATATATAATGATACGGGATTGGAAGTATCGCAGGATTTGTTGTCGGATCCGAATTATAAATTGGTGCTCACACAACGCGATATTTTTACTTCACGAAAAATTGAAAAACAAGTTGCGGCTTTATTTGACGAATGGAATAAACTTGGTTATAAATCATGGGCACTCACCTCATCTCCGCTTGATAAAGTAGAAGAATACCGACACGAAAATCAAATTGCCGTAAACTATTTCAGTATGGATGGCACTCCAATCAAATCCATGGTGCGCTCGAGCCCCGGACTTATTTTAATGAAAGGGTCTGTTGTAATAAAAAAATGGTCTTCTTATAATTTCCCAACTATTGAGTCGGTAAAGAAGCATATAAAATAAAACGTGCTTTACCCATCCAATCATACCATATATTTAGTTGGCATGCCCGGATGTGGGAAAACCACTTTTGGAAAAAAACTAGCAAGATTGCTTGGTTATGATTTTTTAGATTTGGACTCCTATATAGAAGAACTGAATGCTACTAGTGTTGAAAGCATATTTGAGCAAGAAGGTGAACTAG
This sequence comes from uncultured Bifidobacteriaceae bacterium, assembly GCA_964429245.1. Lineage (GTDB taxonomy): Bacteria > Bacteroidota > Bacteroidia > UKL13-3 > UKL13-3 > CAYSBE01. The sequence goes on from CAYSBE010000028.1 coordinate 11,838, forward strand.
CATTCAGACAAAAGGAACAGGAGGCATTGCACAAAACAAAAACTTTGCAACGCACAATAATTGCCACAGGAGGTGGCTGTGTTTCTTATGTAAATAATATGGATTGGATGAAGCAAATTGGCTTAACAGTGTATTTAAACGCCCCAATTGCACTCCTTTGTGACCGTTTGATGGGCGCAAAAAGTAGCAGACCGATGCTAAAAGGACTAAAAAAAGAAGGTATTTTGGAATTTATTACGCAAAAACTTGTCGAACGAGAACCTAAATATTTGCAGGCTGATATCATCATTGATGTACCTGTAAAATCGGCTGAATCCCTTGTAAAACATAGCATTAAGCCATACTTGCAAGAGGCATAATATTTATCCAATCGGCCTAAACTTGCGTAAATGTTGACAACGTGTGAAAATTTTTAATGCCTTTTTCGAAAAAAAAGTTGGCTGAATACTTGACAAATAGGCGCTCTTCGCTAAGTTTGTTTTCGTAATACTTATACAAACCTCTAATTAATTAAACATTATGAACAAGTCAGATTTAATCGACAAAATTGCAAACGATGCAAAAGTTACTAAAGTACAAGCTACTGCCGCTCTTGATTCTTTCATGGCTGCTACACAAACAGCATTGAAAAAAGGTGACAAAGTTATCCTTGTAGGTTTCGGTACTTTCTCAGTTACTAAGCGTGCTGCACGTAAAGGACGTAACCCACAAACAGGAAAAGAAATTAACATCCCTGCTAAAAAAGTTGTTAAATTCAAAGCAGGAGCTGGTCTTCAAGCTAAAGTAAAATAAGCTAAGCTTAACCAAAAAAAGACCGACAGAAATGCCGGTCTTTTTTTTGCCAAATAAATACTACATCAATCATATTATAGAATATGATTCTTTTAAAACTTGCACTTGAAATCATCATTCATATCTACACCAAATATATTTTAACCTTGCCTCTTGCAATCTCAACTTCTACATGTTCAAGAGTGGTAGTGGCAAGCGACATGCCAATAAAATCAGCACCAACCGGAAATCTTCTGTGGGTGCGCGAAACCAAAGCGAGTGTTTGAATAGAAGTAACTTTTGCCCTAACAAAAGGTGTGAGTGCATACAACAAGGTTTGACCGCTATTTAATACATCATCTACAACCAATACATGCTTGTGTGTTTTAAGCAAATTAGCATCGCTAAGAAGAATTTCATTGACATCAGGTTCATGTTTATTCAACTTAATTTCTACCTGATCTATCTTCATTGTGCTAATTAATGCCAGTTCTTCGCAAATCATCGATGCTATTTTTGTACCGTTTCCGGCAATACCTGCTATCAGCAAGCTTTTGTTGGCTGTATTATTTTCCAAAACTTGGTACGCAAGTCGTTTTAGCATGGCTTTCACCTGAAGGTGATCGGTCATTTGCAATTTTGTTGTCATGTGTTCAAACCTCATAAAAAAAAAGCAAAACGAAAAATAATACCTGTAAACCTGCAATTTCGCTGCTATATTTGTTGGTCAAAGGCCACTCAGTCCTATAAAACGGAAAATTTGGGTGAAAAATTTGCACCAAACTGATTATTACATATATTTGCAACCCTTATATAAAAAATAGACGCAGTATGAAGACTGATATTCACCCAAAAAATTACAGAATGGTCGTGTTCAAAGACATGTCAAACGATTATGCATTTTTGACCCGTTCTTGTGTAGAAACCAAAGAAACCATGAAGTGGGAAGATGGAAACGAGTATCCGCTTTACAAGTTGGAGATTACACACAAATCTCACCCGTTCTTCACCGGTACCAATATGCTTATTGATACTGCAGGACGTATTGACAAGTTTAACAAACGATACACTAAAAAGTAATTTTAGATACGATTACCTTATTAAAAAGCTTCTCTGTTTATTCAGGGGAGCTTTTTTTTATTAATATCGCAACATGAACTGTATTTTGTTTGATAATGAAACTGACAGGTTAAACCTGTTGCCATTTACTTTTACTCGTCCGATAGCAGGCATTAGAATAGGAATATTAACCATTGCCGAAAAATGGGAAAAGTACCTGCAATCACCTGTTTCATATATCACAGTTCCTCACCTAACTCCAAAATATCCTTCACATCTTGAGGCCGTAAATGTATTTATAAACGGCACGGTTCTTCCCAACAAGCAACTTATTGAGGAAATAAGAACACTAAAACCCGGGCAGGCGCTATTTGCAAATACCTTGCTCATTGCCTCTTGCTCATTTGAACACATCCTCCCAGAGGAAGCTGAAGCAATTCAAACGGCAACCGATTTTATACGAATAGGAAATACGTACGACATATTTAGTAAGAATGATGCTGCACTTAGGGCCGATTTTGAGTTGATTACAGCCGGAAGAAAATCTGCTCCCCTTTCAACAACAAACGGAGTGGTGAATGCCGAACAGATATTTATTGAGGAAGGCGCCATCGTTGAATTTAGCACCTTAAACGCATCCACCGGTCCAATATATATCGGAGAAGATACGGAAATTATGGAGGGCTGTAAAATAAGAGGACCATTTGCCTTATGTGAACATGCCGGATTGAAAATGGATGCCAAGATTTATGGAGCAACTACTATTGGGCCTCATTGCAAAGCAGGTGGTGAATTAAATAACGTAGTCATGTTTGGCTATTCAAATAAAGGACATGACGGCTTTTTGGGAAATGCAGTAATTGGCGAATGGTGTAATATTGGTGCCGATACAAATAACTCCAACTTAAAAAATACGTACGAAGAAGTAAAGCTCTGGAATTACCGAACCGGTCGATTTGAAAAAACAGGACTTACCTTTTGTGGCCTTATGATGGGCGACCATTCAAAATGTGGCATCAATACCATGTTTAATACCGGAACGGTTGTGGGGGTCGCTGCAAATATTTTCGGTACAGGATTTCCGCGTCAGTTTGTCCCTTCATTTGCGTGGGGAGGCGCACAAGGATTTGAAACATTTAAAATCGATAAAGCCATTCACACTGCAAAAGCCATGTGCAGCCGAAGAAATTTTGACTTCAATGAGATGGAACAAAACATATTAAGGGCAGTATTCGAACAAAGTGCCAAATACAGGTATTGGGAATAGAGCAACCTGTTATCTATCAATAGTCAAAAACTAAAAACAAAAACTTATGAGAAAAAAAATTATAGCCGGGAACTGGAAAATGAACAAAACCTTTGAAGAAGGAATGGCTTTGGTAAGTGAAATCAGCGGAATGTTGAAAGATGAATACAACGGAAGTGCCGAAACTGTTATTATCCCTCCATTTATACATATCAATGCTGTGAGCAGAATGATTGCAGAAATGCCCAAAATGAAATGCGGAGCCCAAAACTGCAGCAACCATGCAAGTGGCGCCTACACGGGCGAAATAAGTGCATCCATGCTAAAAAGCGTGGGCGCAACATATGTGATTATTGGGCACAGCGAGCGCAGACAATATTTCAATGAACATAATGATTGGCTAGCAAAGAAAGTTGATGGTGTATTGGCAAACGGACTTTCTGCTATATACTGTTGCGGAGAAACACTGGAAGAGCGTGAGCAGAATATCCATTTTGATATATTGAAATCACAGATTTCAGAAGGATTATTCCATTTAAGTGCCGAACAGTTTAGCAATATTGTGTTAGCATACGAACCTGTTTGGGCAATCGGAACCGGCAAAACGGCAAGTACTGCGCAAGCTCAAGAAATACATGCCTTTATCAGAAATTTGGTTAAAGAAAAGTATGATGCTGCCGTTGCCGAAAATCTGACCATACAATATGGTGGGAGTGTAAAAGCTGAAAACGCATCCGAACTTTTTTCAGCACCTGATATTGATGGTGCCTTGGTTGGCGGAGCTGCATTGCAGAGCCGCTCTTTTGTAGATATCATTAAGGCAATGCCTTAATCAAGTGAAGAATAAATGCGCTTCTTTTTAATGAAGAATTGCCACACAATACTTTTATGATAAAGGCCAGTGAGTATACTCATGGGCTTTGTATTTTTTGATCGCAATGAAAACCATTTGCGCAAGTTGAAAAAATAAGCGGTATGTGCTTTGTGAACGGCCAAGCTATATTGCCATCGGCCTGTTGTTAGAAAATGTATTGAACTAAGTAAATCGAGAAAAGACCTGACAGGTATCAACCAAAGCAATGTAGATACCGGCAAGTTTTTGGTAAGCATGATTAGGTTATTGCGAAAATTTAGAAAGGTCTTATGTGCATTCATCTTATTGAGTGTGCCACCACCCAAATGATAGACATAACTTTGCGGAATAACGGCTAATTGGTAACCTTCCAATTGCAGGCGCCAACACAAATCAATCTCTTCCATATGTGCAAAAAAATGTTCGTCAAACCCACCAACATCGTGAAATGCTTTTGAACGTATAAACAAACAAGCTCCTGTTGCCCAAAAAATGTGCTGAATGGAATCATACTGACCTTTGTCTTCCTCAAGATCTTCAAACAAACGCCCACGACAAAAAGCGTAACCAAGATAATCCATCATGCCACCACAAGCTCCGGCATATTCAAACTTATTTCGGTGCATAAAATCCAACATCTTAGGCTGCGCTGCAGCAACGTTTTGGTTCTTCTCTAAATAATCAATTACCGGTTCTATCCATCCTGAGGGTACTTCAATGTCGTTATTCAACAATACATAATAATCTGCATTAATAAACTTTAGCGCCCTGTTATATCCTCCAGCATAACCATAGTTATTGGCCAATTCAACAATACGAATGGTAGGGAAATATTCTTTTACATAAGCAACAGAATCATCCGTTGATGCATTATCAGCTAAATAAATTTCTAAATTGGAATAACTACTTTGCATTAAGGCGGGCAAAAACTGAGACAGCAGGTTTTGTCTGTTCCAATGTACAATTACTACTGCTACCTTAGGTTTATTCATCCGTTTTCTCGAGTTGTTCGTTGCTTTGGTAAGGATAAAATACAATACTGGCTACTCCATTTGAAACGAGCAGCACACACATAAACTTCCTGGGATCTTTGTAATTGGAAACAAAATTTTGTCTTTTATTTTCTTCAATCAATCCACGTTCAAGCATCTCTTCCATGGTGCTTGCGTAAATATTAAAGGTAGCTGCATAATCATTCTTATCCAAAATCAATTCTCCCATTTTCACTTCCGCTTCTGTAGCGATAAAGACCGGATAATGAGAAAAACCCTGTTTAACAATATCAAGCGCAACCTCATGCATCATTTCTGCATAAATGCGTAAATCAGATTTGAGTGAAATGATAATTTTTTGAAATTCTTCGTTCGTCATTGGCCTACACATTTAACAATTTACACTTGCAATATACGGGCAATCGCTATGGGATAATATTGCATCTCTAACTTACTAATATTTCTTGAAATGAGCTCAATATCATCGGTTGGTTGCACAGGAAATTTAGCCTGAAAAATAATATTTCCTTCATCATACTGCTCATTTACAAAATGGATGGTGATGCCGTGTTCTGTTTCTTTTGCAAGGAGAACAGCCTCATGTACATGGTGTCCATACATGCCCTTTCCACCAAATTTAGGGAGCAAAGCAGGATGTATATTGATGATCCGGTTTGTGAATTTTTTTACAAGATAAGGCGGTATTAACCATAAAAATCCTGCGAGTACGATTACATCAGGATTATAACGATTCAGTAATGCATTAAATACTTGTTCATCATTGAATTGCATTTTATCAAATAAGACAAGCGGAATATTTAATCTATGCGCTCTTTCAATCACAGCTGCTTTCGGATTATTGCAAAAAATTGCAGCCACTTCTATTTCAGCAGAATTTGCAAATGTGAGCACAATATTCTCCGCATTTGTGCCACTACCGGATGCAAAAATGACAATCTTCTTCTTTCCCATCAAAATTCGAGTTCGTCTATAAATATTTTTTTAAATAAAGAATCAGCGTTATTGTCTGCATTCATATTTTGAAGCGGCAAAGTGGTGATGATTAAATCCGATTTGTTATCACTGATTCGAACCCGCCTGCTCATTACATTTCTGATTCCTTGCCATAATGTTGAGCCACTGGTACGCTGTATGGTAATATCTGCTGTCATAAGGGAATCATACCGAAATACACCGCTGCTGATGGTGTAGGTTTTAAATGGCCTTACCGACCTGTTTACCAACTGAGATGAACGTAATATTGGCCAGCCTCCACTAAAACCATTGGCTTTTGCGTTGTTATCAATTCTGAAATTTCCTCCCGCTGTATCTACAACCAAGTACTCAATAGGCGTAAAAGCAATGGTTTGAGAAGTAGAAGGAAAATCATTTGTAAACTCACTGTATATGAACATACGTCCTTTATTCTGAAAAAAATCTACCGTATTTTGTTGACAGTTTTCCAAGGTATTCGCATCATCAGTAAGCCAAATTATTTTATTAAACAAAGCGAATGTTCTGCTTTGGGTTTGTGCATCTATATAGAATTCATCACTTCTAAATTGTGTAGAAACTCCGTATAATGTATCAAAATCGGTAATGCCAACCATCATACTTGCAAGTTGAGCGCGATAGAAATTAACTGTTTGAGCAGCAGATGACCTCATTGCATTAACTAGTAAAATATCTGAAACTGGTCGCTTTACAAAAAAGGAATCCGTGCGCCAAGTAGAAATATTCCCTGTTCTGTCAACAGCCCGAATAAAGAGCTTATTTACTTGGTTATATTGAATGCCATTTAACACGCCTTCTACAGGTGTGGTTCGTGTACCGGTGAATACCCTGCAATTATTTGTGAATACATTTCCATTGCGCTCAGCTTCTATGCGCACAGCAACAATGGCTGTTGAATCGTTTACGGGCAATACCGAAAAATTAGCAGGTAATTTCAATAGTGTTTGAGCTGTATCATTCAGCACCAATTCATAATAATCAATATCTAAAAATCCGTCAATATCAATCACATTCCAAATCGCCCTGATTACCGGAAAGGTATTGAATGGCCTTTTATTTGCAACTGCATCCACAACAATTCGAGGAGCAGTGTTGCGAACCGGAAAAATCATTTGAGCTGGAGTTTCGTCCTTATTTCCTTTGTTATCAATTGCCCTGATAAATATCGGTAAAAAACCTTCTTTCTGACCTACCGGAAGGCTTAAGGTAAAAATGCCTTTTTGTTCGGTTGTGAATTGCCATGACTGCTGATTATCTGTGGAAACCTCATAACCTGTAATGTAGCCAATTGGCGACTCACCATACCAATGTGCAGAAACAGTTGTAGTAAGGTAGGATGTCGAATCACGAAGAACAGAATCAACAACAACGTAGGTTTCAGGAAATGGGCTCGTATTTCTGTCTCCTTCAAATTCCTTTTTACAGGCATTGAAGATTACCAATATGAACAATAAGGATATGTAAATTTTATTTTTCATTAGTATACCTACAATTATAATAGGTTGCGGATAACAAATGATATTAAGTTAGTGTTAGAATTTTTGATGAAGTAAACACATTTTTAAAGCAGTTTCAGCTGCCTCTACTCCTTTATTTCCATGCTTGCCTCCTGCCCTTTCGGTTGCTTGCTTCATATTCTCGGTAGTGAGCACACCAAACACAATTGGAATACCGGTATCAAGACCTGCTTGCATAATGCCGTTTGCAGTTGCATCACATATAAATTCAAAATGACGTGTTTCGCCTTGTATTACACACCCCAAAGCGATTATTGCATCAGCATTTGTTTTGTTGGCTGCCCACTTACAAGCCAAAGGAAGTTCGAATGTACCCGGAACATGATGAATGGTAATATTATCCATTTTAACCCCTGACTCTAACAAAAAATTGGCTGCTCCTGCACATAGTGATTCTGTGATATTAGCATTCCATTCTGCTACAACAATGGTAATCTTAAGTTTTTTGAATAACTTATTTTCTTTAAGGTTGGTTGTCGATAAATTTTTGTGTTTGGTTGACATACGTTATAACTGAATAAAAAAGGCGTGACAAGCACGCCTTTATATGAATTGTTTAGTATTTAGTTTTCGCTCAAAGCTTTTGCACGTGCAATGTACTTATCTGCATCGCCAGCTTCAGTACTTTCAGGATATTCGTCTTTAATGGTTTGATAAGCATCCATTGCTTTGCTGAAATTTTGTTGCTCTTCAAATACGGTGGCTGCTTTTTTATAGAATATGGGAGCAGTCACTTTATTCTTACTCATGCGGGCTGCTTTCAAATAGTAACTTGAAGCATTGTCATAATCACCACTCTCGCTGTAAGCATCACCCAATGCACCTTTAGCCAGAACTCCGATAAGTTCGTTATCCGTATCAAAACTTTTGAGGTGGCTGATTGCTTCTTCAAACTTACCGGTACGTAGGCAACAAATACCTGCATAATAGTGTGCAAGATTTCCCGATTGGGTCATTCCATAACTTTCAGCTATGGCTTCAAAACCTTGAAAAGATTCGTTGCCATTAAGGGCTAGCGAAAAAGAATCTTTTTCGAAATATTGTTGTGCACGAAACATTTCACGCAAGGCTTCTTCGTTTTGAGGTTTTACATACAATTGAGTAAATGCAATGTATCCGCCCACGATAGCTACCAAAGCAATAAATGCGGTATTGATTTGCTTTTTATTGGTACTGTAAAATGTCTCAATTTTAGAGGTCGTTTCAATTAAGTTTACTTCTAAATCGTTGTTTTGTTCTTTCTTAGCTGTCATAAATCTTTCGCTGTATATTTCGTTTTATATAAATTATTCTCTGATAAACGGATAGTCTGCCTGTACATAAACATCTTCCCACAATGCTTCAGGATCAGGAAATGGTGAATCTTCGGAGAACTGAACTGAATCAAGTACAATTGCTTCAATTTTCGCTTCCATTTCTTCAAACCATTTTTCTTCTGCGTATTTATTTTTGAGAATGGTTTCTTTTACCCTCTCAATAGGGTCTTTTTGTTTATATTCTTCTACTTCTTCTTTGGTGCGGTATTTGGCCGGGTCGCTCATAGAGTGTCCGCGGTAACGATATGTTCGTATTTCAAGAAATGTAGGACCATCGCCTTTTCTTGCACGCTCAGCGGCAGCTGCAATCGCTTCATGAACCGTTTCGGCTTGCATGCCATCTACTGCTGCATTTGGCATCTCGTATGCCTCACCTATTTTGTGTATGTCCATCACATTGGTGGTTCGTTCAACCGAAGTACCCATTGCGTAACCGTTGTTTTCGCAAACAAATATGACAGGCAATTTCCAAAGCATAGCCATGTTAAATGTTTCGTGTAATGCCCCTTGACGAACCGCACCATCACCCATATAACAAATGGTTACACAATCATTTCCTAAATACTGATCAGCAAATGCGATGCCGGCTCCAATAGGAATTTGACCGCCAACAATACCATGACCACCAAAAAAGTTGTGCTCTTTACTAAACATGTGCATAGAGCCTCCCTTGCCTTTTGAACAACCTGTGACTTTGCCATATAACTCAGCCATTACTTGTCGGGCACTAATGCCGCAAGCTAGGGCGTGCGCATGATCACGGTAGGCTGTGATATGTTTATCATCTTTTCGCAAAGCGCTCATTGCACCCGCAACAACGGCTTCTTGCCCGATGTAGAGGTGGCAAAAGCCTTTGATTTTCTGCTGACCGTAAAGTTGGGCAGCTTTCTCTTCAAACCTGCGCATGAGGAGCATGTCCTCATACCATTTCAGGTAAGTTTCTTTGGTAAATTTTGTCTTTGCCATTTTTTGATAAAGGTGTGCAAAACTACACAATTTATTCAAAGGGCAAAGCGTTTGCTAAAATGCTGATTGTCTGTAAACTTACTCTTTTTTATAACAGTACATTGCGGTGTTGGTATATTGCAGGCGTGTTGTATTTAAAAAACATCAGGCTCTATCAGTTTAAAAACTATGTTGATACAGAACTTTCATTCTGCGAGGGAATCAACTGTTTTGCAGGACCTAACGGAGCCGGAAAAACCAATATTCTTGATGCCATTTATTACCTCGCTTTCACTAAAAGCTATTTTCAGGCACAGGATCAGTTGCATATTTTGCATGGGCAACCTGAATTTTTAATTGAAGGAATGCTTTTGCCAAAAGCTGATATGGAAGAGTCGATTAAAATTCATGCAAGTATTACCAGTAAAAAAAGATTAATCGTAAATAATAATGAAGTGAAAAAACTATCCCTTCATATAGGAGAGTTACCACTCGTTATTATTACACCATACGATGTACTCCTTATCTTAGAAGGAAATGAAGAACGCAGAAAGTGGATGGATGGCATCTTATCACAAACAGATGCTGCTTACCTTAACACTTTACTGCAATACAACCGCATATTGGAGCAGCGAAACAAACTGCTTAAAGCCTATGTATCCGGACAAAGCCTTGACCCGCTTTTAATGGAGAGCTACAACGAACAACTTGCAGAGGCAGGCACATGGATATTTGAAAAAAGGAAACAATTTTTTAGTGTTTTTTTACCCCTATTCTCAACATTCTATCAAATAATCAGCAGTGGTAATGAGAGCGTAGATATCAACTATGTATCTCACCTTCACGAAAAATCATTATTGCGTTGTTTAGATGAATCCAAACAAGTTGATATGGCTACCGGCCGAACAACCAAAGGCATTCACAAAGATGAATTATCATTTATGTTAAAAGGATATTCATTAAAAAAAACAGGGTCGCAGGGCCAACAAAAGAGTTTTATAATTGCATTAAAACTTGCCCAATACGACTATATCAAAAACACTAAAGGGAAAAAACCACTGCTGCTACTTGATGATATTTTTGAAAAATTGGATGAACAAAGGTTGCAAACACTACTTAGCTTGATGGCATCTGACACGTTTGGACAAATTTTTATTACAGATACCCATTTGGAACGTATGCAACAAACCCTTAAGCATTTAAGTGCTTCGAAAAAATATTTTATGGTTGAATCCGGAAAAATTTCAGAGATTTGAAAGTGATGCGCAATACCAACGAACAAAATATTAAAGATGTTATTCGGGAAATGTTTCAGGGATCAAAAACTGAAAGCAAGTTGAAAGAGGCAGATTTGATTCAGAAATGGCCAACTGTTGTTGGTGAACACATTGCCAGGCAAACTTCCAAACTATACATTAATAACCAAAAATTATATATTTATATCACCTCGGCACCACTGCGCAACGAGCTAAACTATTCTCGAAATAAAATTATTGAAGTGGTAAATGAACATGCGGGTTACGAATTAATTAAAGAAGTTATTGTGTTATAGTTGTCGGTTTGAATAGCATCAAAAATATTTATTTAGTTTAGTACTTATGTCATCACATCATATTGTACGCGAAGGCCAAGAACCGGCACTAATTATTGCAAATGGTGAATCCTGTGCTACTGAATTATTGGGTCAGCTTTTGGAATGGAGCCCATTTGTTGTGGTATTAGATGGTGCTATAAGAAGGGTGTTGGAACTTGGAATTAAAGTAGATGTATTGTTGGGTGATTTTGATAGCCATGAGCACGCTCGGGAGCAAATTGCACATATGCCAATTGAGATTATACATACACCCGACCAAAACAAAACAGATTTGCAAAAAGCAATTGAATTTCTCATTGAGCGCAAATTTGAAGCTGTGAATATCATATGGGCAACAGGTCGCAGGGCTGATCATACACTAACAAATATTACCGATATTGTTCGCTACAAACACCTCATCAATATTGTGATGGTGGATGATTATTCACGCATCATTCCACTCAAAAACGAATTTACCAAATGGTATACGCAAGGTTCCATTTTATCACTGATGCCTGTGGGCACTGTAATCGGAATAAAAACCTCGGGTCTCAAATACAACCTTGATGATGAAGCGTTGCAAATAGGCTACAGAAGCGGAAGCAGTAATGAATCTGTAGCAGATGGTTTTGTTACGATATCTTACCATACAGGTGATATGTTGCTGATGGAGTGCAATGATT
>CAYSBE010000029.1:0-7764 GCA_964429245.1 uncultured Bifidobacteriaceae bacterium
GAAGTTGTGGGTTAAAAGAATCGAGATTAAAAGAATCGAGAAAGCGAGAAGTTTTCAGTTGTGAGTATACAGTCCGTTCGAGTAGCAAGACAGTGCGTACCGAGCTTGCCCACCTTTGGTGCGAACTTGGATTTAGTTTGAAGTACTTAGGTTTAAGTTGTTGGGTGACTAATTTCTGGTGTTGGTTGTTCACGCCTTTTGCGTGACAAGCTGATGTCTGGTGATTGGTGTAAAGTGTACAACATTTAGCATTAAAGACTAACACATAAAATATCAGATCCAATTTCTATTTCCCAACTGCAAAACACCGCATGCTGATGGAGCCATATTCGATACCTTCGTAAGTAAAAGTAAGCTCATCGGATTTTTGTTGCAAACCCAAAGCATAAATCATGGGCAGGTAATGGTCGTTGGTAGGAACTGAAAGCATAGCAGCCGTTCCAAGTTTTTGGTAGTCAATCAGCTTTTCATGTTCGCGAGATATCAGCAGTTTTTTTACTGTGCTGTCAAACTCAACCGACCAGTCGAAAGGTTTGCCGTTGCTCCAGTCGAGCTTACCCAAATTGTGTACAATATTTCCGCTTCCTACAATCAGCACCCCTTTTTTCCGCAGAGCGGCCAGTTCGCCAGCTAGTTTATAGTGCCATGCAGGTGGTTTTGTATAATCAATGCTCATCTGAAACATGGGAATATCTGCTTGTGGGTATACATGACGCATCACACTCCATGCACCATGGTCAAATCCCATTTCGTGGTCGGCAAATACTTGCAGAGATTTTACATTTTCCTGCACCATTTTAGCGCCTTCAGGACTTCCCGGGGCAGGATATTTTACCGTGCTAAGCTCCTGCGGGAATCCGTAAAAATCATAGATCGTTTTTGGATTTGGTGTACTTGAAACAAAGGTTCCTTTGGTGTACCAATGTGCAGAAATAACCAGTATGGCCTTAGGCTTGTCAATGCTTTTGCCTAATTGCTGTAAATGTTGGGTAAATGCGTTATCGGTAATTGCATTCATAGGCGAACCATGACCAAGAAATAATACAGGCATTATTTCAGCAGGTTTGTTGCTTTGAAATTGAACGGCAAATGAAGATAAATCAGTAATCATGCTCAGACTGAATAAGGAAAAATGTTTCAGAAATTCGTTGCGATTCATAAGGTCGGAAGAATAGCAGATTATTGGAATGCTTAGAAAATCAAAGCGTGGCACTGGGCCACGCTCTGAACCTAAACTATGAAAACACCTCCACACTACTACATGTATGAGGTCTTTTCACCTATACTATTTTTGTGCAATGATACTAACTTTTAAGTTAAACATATCATCGATAGCTTTGTCACCTATTCCTTCAAAGAATGATGCCGAACCGTACTTAATGTCATATAATGTTCTATTTACATTAACTTCTGCATTTGCAGTCACTTTTGTTTTTTCAATTATTACAGTTGCTGGAAAAGTAACTTCTTTGGTAATACCTTTAATGGTCAAATCTGCAACAATCGTGTAATTATTTTCTCCTGCTTTTGCATTTGCAATTGGAGTTGCTGATTTGATAACTAAGATAGCACTGTTAAAAGTTTCTGTTCCAAAAAATTCATTTGATTTCAAGTGGCCAACCAACTTATCATGATACTCACCTTTAAGGTCAGTAGCATCTAAAGTAGTCATATCCACTATAACGGTTCCACCCACCAATTTGTTTTGCTCTACGATTACTTCTCCCGCTTTAATTTTTACATAGCCTTCATGTTGTCCGGTTACCTTTTTGGCAAGCCAGTTCACTTTACTTTCAGTGGTGTTTACTTTTAATTTCTCTGCATTTTTTCCCGGAGGAGTTGCAAAAACTGACAAACTTGTTACAATTGTTGCGATTGATAAGATTAATTTTCTCATGTTTAATTTAATTTATGGTTGATTTATTTATGGGTTAACTTTTTCTGAATTTGTCCAATAGTTCATTCAATTCTTTAGCTTCATTTTCTTCAACACCGCATAAATTCATTATGTTTTTATGTTGGTGTATTTCAATATCATTTAACAAAGCCATACCTTGTTGCGTAATAGCAATGTCCATTCTTCTTCTGTCGTTTCCACACATTTCTCTCGAAACCAATTCACGTGCAAGCAATTTATCAATAAGCCTTGATGCGTTTGACATCTTATCTAGCATTCGTGATTGCACTTCACTTACATTAATGCTATTTGGATATTGTCCTTTTAGTATCCTCAATACATTGTACTGTTGCGGTGAAATACCATATGGTTTAAAAAACTTTATTTGTTTAGATGAAATCCAGCTGGCAGTGAACAAAAGGTTTATGAAGGCCTTTTCATGTTCACTTTTAAATGATTTTTGCTGTATTTCTTCTGCTATGTTCAAAATAATTGTCATGCAAATATATGTATATACAAATAATGTACAAACTTATTCCTTTGCATTTAAATAAAGTTCTGATAGATAGTAGTTTAATTATTTGGTTACAGGTTTTCCTGAGATGAAAACTGCTTCAGGAAGCAAGTTTACATACGCTTGAGGTGGCAGTTTTTGAAGGTCGGTTTTGTACACCACAAAATCAGCATCCATACCTTCTGCTAAATTGCCCAATTTGTTTTCCCAAAATGCGCTGTAAGCAGGCCAGATGGTCATGCCATACAAGGCTTGCCAAAATGAAAGCGCCTCAGATGGGTTGAAACCATTATTGGGAAATCCGGATGGACTTTTTCTCGTAATGGCAGCATACAACGTAAGCATGGGATTGACCTGTTCAACCGGAAAATCAGTTCCAAGTGGCAGTACATTATTTTGAGACAAAAGGGTTTGATAAGCATAAGCATATTTTATCCTATCTACTCCTAATCTTTCTGCAGCCCAATACATATCGCTGGTTGCATGGGTAGGCTGTACACTGGGAATAATGTTATGTTTTTTGTAGAAATCAAAATCTTCAGAATGCATCACTTGTGCATGCTCAATACGCCAACGTTTGTTATTGTTACCAAGTGCTTGGGCATAAATTTTCAATAGCGTACGGTTTGCTGAATCACCAATGCAATGGGTATTGAGCTGAAAAGGTGTTTGCGCCAATTGCATGGCATAGCTTTCCATTTCCTCTACATCGGTAATAATCATTCCATGATGATTTGCATCATGGTAGGGTTTGATTAAACAGGCCCCGCGCGATCCGAGTGCGCCATCGGCATACATTTTAAATCCTCCGATACGCAAGTATGCTGTTTCGTAAATTCCCTTCTTAAGCCAATAATCAATTTCGGACTGCGAAATGCTTACCATGGCATTGATACGAATAGTTAACAGACCTACTTTTTGCAATGAATCAATTAAGAGCAGGGTAGAGGTTGGCAAGCCGGCATCGGTTACCGCTGTCAAACCGTATTTGAAACAAGTATCTTGTGCTGCCAGCAATGCATTTACATGTGTTTGTCTATCTGTTTCTGGTAAGGCTTGAGTTGCTATATCTACGGCATTATCAATAAGTACTCCGGTAAGTTTTCCATTTTTTAGGATGAATTCGCCCCCATTTATTTTTGTTGTGGTTGATATTTTTGCCAGTTGCAGCAGGTAATCATTTGCTATTGCTGCGTGACCATCAACCCGTTTTAATATTACGGGTAAATTCGGAAAAGCAGCATTCAACTGTTCATTACTTGGAAAATCTTTTGAAGCCCAATCATTTTGGTCCCATCCCCTGCCAATTAAAACCGAAGGGTGATACTTTTCGTAAAATGCTTTACAGCGGGTCATCACTTCTTCCCATGAAGCGGTTCCGGTTAAATCGACTTGTTGCAAGGTCATGCCATATCCCCAGAAGTGGCAGTGCGCATCATGCCATCCGGGATACACATGGTTTCCGTTCAGGTCAATTGCATTTGCGGCTTGATATAATTTATTGAGTGAATCAAAAGAACCCAGTGCTACAATTTTTCCGTCTTTTACAGCCATTGCTTCTGCTGGTGATTGCAATGAATCCATGATATGAAATACTCCATGATGAAAAATGGTATCTACTTCTTGCTTCGGGCTACAAGAAAAAAAAGCTATCGTAATTAGAGCCGATAAAGGGTAAAAAAATGATTTCAGCATGATGGTTAGTTTGGTCGTTTGTGTTTCCATCGCCTATGGCTCCAAAGCCATTGTTCAGGATGTTGTTGAATATCTGTTGCCAGCAATTCGGCAAATTTTTTTGTTACAAAACCTTGTGCTTCTTTTGATGCATCTTGGGAGATGGTGGTAAAATTAACTTGATAGTACCCTCTGCGGTATCTGTACAAACCTGCATATATTACAGGTGCTTTTAATTTTGCAGCAATCTTTTCACTGCCTGTAAAAAATGCAGTATCCTGATGTAAAAAAGTTGTCCATAAAGCTGTTTCAGGACTTGGAGATTGATCAGCAATAAACGAATGGGTGCAAATTTCTTTATTGTAATGAATGATACTTTTTAAGGCTTGGTGCATGGGTATTAGAAATAAATCGCAGCGATGTCGAATATAGTACATCAGCCAGTCGAAAAACTTATTGCTAAGTGGATGATACAGGGTGTTGGTTTGTCTAGGTGCTGTATGATAGGTATATGAAAATCCTCCCCATTCCCAGTTGCCCATATGGCCAAGCATCACTATCAATGAATGGTGTTGTAAATAATTATTTGCTAAATCAATTTGATTAAACCTACATCGTTTCATGACAGATTCCCTAGACATGGTCATGGTTTTTATGGTTTCTAGAAACACATCAATCATGTTGCGGTAATAGGCATCAGCAATGTATTTTATTTCTGTTTCCGATTTTTCGGGAAACGCATTTTTCAGGTTGGTGTAAATTACTTTTTTGCGATAGCCAATTACATTTCTCATTAAAAGCACCAGCACATCAGATATAAAATGAATAACCCAAAATGGCAAGAGTGAAAATAGAAAAAATGGAATGGCAATAAAAAAGTAATACCACCTAAAGGGTGGTACACTATGAATTACTGCTTGTTTAGGTTGATCCATTAACCAACTTATTTCCCTTTTTCATTTCCAGCACCTGCACCTCCTGTATAGGATGATAAATCACGGTCAAAAAGATACATGCCGCCTTTATCGTTGCCAATCAGGTTGAGTTTGTCAAGGATGTTTCTGGCCAATGCTTCTTCTTCAATTTGCTCGGCTACATACCACTGTAAAAAGTTGTGTGTGGTATAATCTTTTTCTTTCAAACAAATTTCAACAAGACCGTTGATTTCGTTTGACACATTCACTTCATGTTTCAATAAATCCTTAAATACGGCATCAAGGCCTTTGTATGAAGTTGTAACTGCAGCCAATGCCGGAATTTTTGCTTTGCCACCTCTTTCGTTTACATACTTCACCAACTTGAGCATGTGTGTACGTTCTTCATCAGAATGCTGATAAAAGAAATTAGCAACACCATTGTATCCGTTGTTTTCGGCCCATGATGCCATAGCCAAATAATATTGTGATGATGCAGCTTCAAGTTGTACTTGTTTGTTTAGTGCGGCTTCTATTTTTGTATTTAACATGATTTTTAAAATTTATTTGTTCAAAGGTAAATAATTTATCAGGTACGTATTACACCCGGTCTGAATTCTTTGGTGATGGGTGCATGATTAGCGGCTTCAATGCCCATCGAAATCCATTTGCGTGTATCAACAGGATTAATGATAGCATCCACCCATAACCTTGCCGCAGCATAGTACGGGCTCATTTGTTTGTTATATCTGTCTGTTATCAATTTGAGTAAATCAGCGTGCTTTTTTTCATCCACTACTTCGCCTTTTGCTTTTAGCGAAGCTTCTTCTATTTGCAATAAAACTTTAGCGGCTTGTTCGCCACCCATCACGGCAATTTTTGCGTTGGGCCATGCTGCTATCAGTCGTGGGTCATAGGCTTTGCCACACATGGCATAGTTGCCGGCACCATAAGAATTTCCGGTGATGATGGTAAATTTAGGTACTACAGAATTGGCTTGTGCATTTACCATTTTGGCACCATCTTTAATAATGCCTCCATGTTCGCTGCGGCTTCCTACCATAAATCCGGTTACATCTTGTAGGAATACCAAAGGAATTTTTTTCTGGTTGCAGTTCATGATAAAGTGAGCAGCCTTATCAGCCGAGTCAGAATAGATAACTCCTCCAATTTGCATTTCCATTGGATTATCGTTGGCGCTTTGTTTTGGTTTTTTGGCTTTCACCACCAATCGATTATTGGCCACAATACCCACGGCCCAACCGTCAATGCGGGCATAGCCGCAAATGATGGTTTTGCCATACAGCTCTTTGTAAGCATCAAAACTATCAGCATCCACCAATCGCTCGATGATTTCCATTACATCAAACGGCTTAGTAAAATTAGCTACTGCTTCATACACATTGTCCATTGATTTTGCGGGAGCCTCAGGAGCTATGCGGTTAAAACCGGCTTTTTCATAGTCGCCAATTTTATCCATGATACGTTTGATTCTATCCAAACAAGCAGCATCGTTTTCAAATTTATAATCGGTTACTCCACTTATTTCACAATGCGTAGATGCACCTCCTAACGTTTCATTGTCTATGTCTTCACCAATGGCTGCTTTAACCAAATAGCTACCCGCCAAAAATATCGATCCGGTTTTGTCAACAATCATGGCTTCATCGCTCATGATTGGTAAGTAAGCACCACCTGCTACACAACTTCCCATCACGGCTGCTATTTGGGTAATGCCCATGCTACTCATCACGGCATTGTTGCGAAACATGCGACCAAAATGTTCTTTGTCGGGGAAAATTTCATCTTGCATGGGCAAATACACACCGGCACTATCCACCAAATAGATGATGGGTAATTTATTTTCAATCGCAATTTCTTGGGCACGCAAGTTCTTTTTTGCGGTTATTGGAAACCAGGCTCCCGCTTTTACGGTAGCATCATTGGCCACAACCAGGCATTGTTTGCCGCTTACATATCCCATTTCCACCACCACACCACCACTGGGGCAGCCGCCTTGCTCTTCATACATATCAAGTCCGGCAAAAGCACCAATTTCAATACGTGGTTTATCGTTGTCTAATAAATAATCAACCCGCTCGCGGGCCAGCATCTTGCCTTTTTCTGTTTGTTTGGCTGCAGCTTTTTTGCCTCCGCCTTCGTGTATTTTTTGGAGTTTGGTCTGGAGTTCGTTTATGATTTCTTGCATAGCTTGATTTGCTTCGTATGGGTAATCGCAAAGCTATTATTCTCGAGCTAAATTCAAACTATCTTACTTAAGGGCTTTGTACACACTTTGCATTAGGAATTCTGTTAACTTATTTAGCTTGGCTAATATCAACATATGACTCTACTGTTCCTTTCTCACATAAACTGAAGTTAGTCAAATGCACTTTTGCCTTTGTATTTCTACCCAGTTGCCATGAAAAGGGATATTCGGAAAATGTATTTCCATATACTTGTGGAGGATTAAAAACTTGCATAGTGTCAATTATTTGGTTCTCAAAAAATGGACCGATTAATATAGTTGACCATCCCGCAGGTCCGAAAATAAATGTGTCTTTTACGGAGGTCGAATGACTAGCTAATTTGAATTTATAAATAATAGTTATTTCAGTATTAAAATAAACATCGCTTACATTCATATCTCTATTTTTAGGAATTTTATACAGCAAATAATTATTTGCAAAGCCCTTTTCACTTACCAATGTTAATCCATTTTGTGGGTCTTGTTTTATGTTTTCGTACGTTAATGAAAATTCCCC
>CAYSBE010000029.1:7864-23622 GCA_964429245.1 uncultured Bifidobacteriaceae bacterium
CGGCTACAGGTATCGGGTTGTTACAATTTTGTACCAAACGTCCGGTAATGGTAAACTCGGCTTTCTCTTCCTTTTTGCAACCCACTATGCTTAGCAAAATAAATAGCAAACATAACAATGTTTTACAGGCTTTCACTTCATAACGGAGGTAAGTATTATGCATAATGTAAGATTTGCGCATGATCTTTTTCAATTATAAAATTTGCAAGGTATGTGCCGATTAGTCCTTGTATTAAGCATATTATGTAATAACAAACATAAAAAAGAATATCCTACTTTAATCCGATTCTAATTGTAAAATTTTCAAATTCAGATGATTATAAGCTTTGGTTTATAAAACATTTAATGTAATAATTAGTCGTATGAATTTGTATTGACTCATACATTTTATTGAACGTAATGCTAAAACTATTTATAAAGGAGTAACATATGCATTCATAGTAAAGTATTCAATCTATTTGCTTGATGGTAAAAAAAAGTTAGTTTTGCTCCCGGCAGGCCTGCACTAGCAGCTCCCTCTAATCCCCCAGGACAGGAATGTAGCAAGGGCATGAGGTTGTAGCGCTGAGATGTATGGCTTGCCTTTTTTGTTTAATCCGCTTTTTCGATATCCGTTTTGGGATTTTCTTCCTTCACACCTCTTTTATAAATAATCAGGCCATTCAGAAAATTCCGTAAAATCTGGTCCCCCAACGGCTTGAAGTTCGGGTGATCTTCGCTGCGAAAAAATGCTGTGAGCTCACTGGTGGTAATTTTAAAATCAACCAAACTAAGTATTTCAACAATATGCTCATTGCGCAAATGCAATGCCACACGTAGTTTTTTTAAGATGTCGTTATTACTCATTGCCGTTTCTATTTTACAACCGGAAGCTTACGGTATGTAAAGTTACCATTGGCATCGCGTATTTCAAACACATAAATTCCCTGTGGTAAATCAGTGAGCGAAATTTGGGTTTCTTGGTTGTTTATCGCAATGGTTTTTACCAGCTTTCCATCAATGGTCATAATATTAACCTGATTGATATACGTGTGTTTGCTGCTCAGGGTTACATATTCGTTGGCAGGTGATGGAAACAGACTGATATCATTTGTATTGGTGGGTAGTTCAGATTTTCCTACCGGAAATTGCGAGGTGAAATTGAACTCAAGAAAAGTACCGAAATCAGAATTAAAAGTGCGCAATATTTGTATTGGCATTTGTGCAGTCACAAATCTGACTGTTCCGCTACCTTCACTTTGCTGTGCCCAAAAACTTAATCCATTTTTGCCGCTGTCTTCAAAACGGAAGGTAAAGCAACCTGCTGTATGTTCAAAGGTGTCGCGATGAAGGGTAAATGCTTGGGTAAACGACTTAGAGAATAATAATACCCCTTCATTGTTTCTAAGGGTGTAATTGTTTTGCTCAGGTCGATTATTTGTACGTGTTTCAATTATAAATTTTAGTGGCAATGTTTGCGGTTTTACAAATGCAGTTTTTAGGATATTGTTGGTTGCATTTCCATCATTTGCACCATTTACATTTACCAACGTAACAGTGAAAGTGTTGTTGGTGTTATTGGCAGGCCAAAACAACCAAGGTAAGGTAATTTCAACTTCTTTGTCTGCTTCTAAGTTTCCTTTCCAATTAAATTCTTGCTCGGTTCCATCTCCAATTTTATAATGAATAAGCGCTTGGGTGATGGGCGTTTTACCAAAGTTCTTCAATACCACTTTGGCATTGTCGCAAATTGGATTGGTGCGGTTATGCCAAAAGTTACTGGTGGGCGCTTTGATGTCTTCAATGCCACCATCTAATTCGTAATTATACTCATTATAGTAAATGAGTTGTACGCCAATATTGTAGGATGCGTCACCGTTGGCAATAAATGCTTCCATGTCCATATCAAATGTATTGGTACTTCCAGGGGCTACATTTAAGGCATATTCGTAAACGGGAACTTTCTCACCCGGGCACCAGTTAGAGCGATCATAAATCCACGTGCCGGGTTGGTTGATAATGGCATTTTTGCCGCAATCATCTTTCCATACAGCTTGTGTTGCAAATAATGAGCCGTTGAGTTTTAGAAAATAATTTTTTGAGCAAAATTCTGAACATCCCTGGCTGCTTTCGGCACCATGTCCGGTGATGTACACTTTTGCTTTTACATATTTGGCATCAGCAGGTACGGTAAATGTTTTTGGTGTGAGGTAGTTTTCAATCGAATTATTTGCCCTGCCATAAGGGAATCCGCCATTGTATACATTTTCAACTTGTATTGCATCTCTGGCAGGCTCTCCTTCAACCATAAATACATCCATGGTGGCAGTAAAGCCATATGAATATCCTTGGTATTGGATACGTAATTGAACGGAGTCGTTTAATAAGGATGCATAATCAGTAATGTCATAAACATAGTCATACTTAAATGTTTTGGGAAAACTTGCAGCATATGGAGAAATAAAACGGCCAATTTCAATATCATTAATTACTTCAAATACATTGTAGTATGGCGTGTTTTGTAAAACAATTTTATTGGTTTCAGGCACCCAAACCGAATCTGTTTTTACACCGGCTGTATCAAAGGTATATTGATAAAATGCGGCAGGCCACACCCGCAGTGAGTCTGTTGGTTTGGTTGGAAACTGTGGGTCGTTGTACAATACCACCAACAATTGTGTAGTTGCTACCAAGTTTGCTTGTTTGGTTGTGGCATTAAATACATTGTTATAAGTGGTATCGGTGCTGTAAAGAACAGAATCTTTTACTTGACCATTCACCCTAAAGTTTGGCGCTTGCAACAAAGTTGAATCCAACTTGCCGGTTCTTTGCCTTGCAAATAACCTTATGGTATAATCCCACTCACATTGCCCATTGCTTAAACAGCCTAGTGTGTATTTTAGCCAAATTCGCTGCGATTTAGGTGTAGCTGGATCTACATACACCCATTGGTCAAAATTGCCATATCGGTTCATATGGAAATTATTGAATACATTTATTTTGGTAGTATCGCCCACAGCAGCTTGTAATTGAGAAGCGGCCAGCAAAAAGATAAATAATAATTTTTTCATGAAATCAGCTTTATAATTATGCGAATTAAATCAATTGTTTGTCAAAATGAATTGTAGAAAATAAAACCTTACTTGCAAGTTACACAATACCCAAATCAAACATATCAGCAATGTACTCACCTGTAGCATCGATGTATTCATCTTCTGTTTGGTTAATGGTATCAAAATCAATTTCAGCAGGAATCTCTATGTTTTCAATCAAGTATTGATACGTTCTAATGATAACCCATGGGGTTCCAATTCCCAATGTAAAAATGAGTATCAGTAAGTTTGTAAAGTACAACCCAAAAATAGAAGAGCCTGAATAGTTGCCATTTAGTGGGTGCCGATTATCGCCTTGTTTCACAATGACATTGTTGGCAAAATATTCCATCCACTCTTTGCGGTACCAAAACCAATAAATACCAAGCGTAAGAAAACTCAACACAGTGCCTTTTATTTGGATAATAAACAAGTCAAAGCCATTGCCGGTATATTCAAATTTAAGGTTGCCAAAGCGTAAGTTTTCGATTATGTAGGTTCGCAATCTGCTAATAAACCAACTGCTGTAAATACCAAATGTGAGAACAGTAAGTAAATATCCCACCACAAAATCAGTGTAGAGTTGCCAGCGTTCACCACGGTATCCCATATGAATGCCACGCCATGTAGTGCGGGCAGCGCGATACCGAAGTGCCCCGTGCACAGCTAGCGGGATGATAGCAAGAATGGAAAGTCCCGCTAACATAAACACTGAAACCTGTAAGTTGATGTTTTTAGTGAATTTAGCATAGGCAAGTAAGCTGTAAAATAAAATGGCAACAATCAGCAATTTGATGTATGCCCGAAATATTTCTTTTCCTGTACCGGTAAATTCAAAAGGGGTATCGTTAATCAACGTGTTGCGCCAGTAAAATTTTATTGTTTTCACCCGAGCCCAAGGATAGTAGAAGCCAATGGTCACAATATTTAATAGCCAATTGGTTAGGAGTAAACCCAATAATTCACCGCCTTTCCCTATAAATTGAAGTTTATTTTGGTTCATGTTCAATGGTATTGTTTTAACAACGCTATAAAAAAATATTGAACTTACCAATTATAATGATTTTAAAGGTTTATGGAGATTGTACCAAATAAAAAATCAGCCTATGAATTGATAATTGGTTTAGCTAAATTGCGCCCACTTTTAATAGACATAGTTCTTCAATTAATTACCAAATAAATAGATATGACGTTTGATTTAGACATGATTAAAGCCGTTTACGCACGCATGGACGAGCGCATTGCAGCGGCACGTAAAGTGGTGAATAAGCCACTAACACTTACCGAGAAAATTTTATATAGCCACCTTACCGAAGGCAATGCGAGCAAAGCTTTTAATCGTGGTAAAGATTATGTGGATTTTGGTCCTGATCGTGTAGCTATGCAAGATGCAACAGCCCAAATGGCTTTATTGCAATTTATGCAAGCAGGTAGACCCAAAGTAGCTGTTCCATCTACTGTGCATTGCGATCATTTGATAAATGCTAAAGTGGAAGCAAAACAAGACTTAGCATTTGCTAACGAAGAAAGTAAAGAAGTATTTGATTTTTTAAGTTCTGTTTCCAACAAATATGGGATAGGATTTTGGAAACCCGGAGCAGGTATTATACATCAAGTAGTGTTAGAAAATTATGCTTTCCCGGGTGGAATGATGATTGGTACAGATTCTCACACCGTAAATGCAGGAGGATTAGGAATGTTAGCCATTGGAGTTGGCGGAGCTGATGCGTGTGATGTGATGGCTGGTCTTCCATGGGAACTGAAGTTTCCTAAATTAATTGGAGTAAAACTAACCGGTAAATTAAATGGCTGGACTTCTCCTAAAGATGTAATTTTAAAGGTAGCCGGCATTCTTACTGTTAAAGGTGGAACCGGTGCTATTGTTGAATACTTTGGCGACGGTGCCACCAGCATGAGCTGTACCGGAAAAGGAACCATTTGTAATATGGGTGCCGAAATTGGGGCCACTACTTCTACATTCGGATACGATGAAAGCATGGAAAGGTATTTGCGTGCTACAGGAAGAGCTGATGTTGCTGACCTAGCCAATACAATTAAACAACATTTAACTGCTGATGCTGAATGTTACGCTAATCCTGAGCAATACTTTGATCAAGTGATTGAACTGAATTTATCTGAATTAGAGCCTCATATTAATGGACCATTTACACCCGATTTAGCAACGCCAATTTCAAAAATGAAAGAAGTAGCTGCAGCTAATGGTTGGCCTACCAATATTGAAGTAGGATTAATTGGAAGTTGTACCAATTCTAGCTACGAAGACATTTCAAGGGCTGCGAGTTTAGCAAAACAAGTGGCAAACAAAAACTTGAAAACCAAAGCTGAATTTACCATCACACCGGGTAGTGAGCAAGTTCGTTATACCATTGAAAGGGATGGCTTTATTGATACGTTTCATAAAATTGGGGCAACCGTATTTGCAAATGCCTGCGGACCATGTATTGGAATGTGGACCAGGATGGGTGCAGAGAAAAAAGAGAAAAATTCCATCATTCATTCTTTTAACAGAAATTTTGCAGCCCGTCAAGATGGCAATCCAAATACACACGCTTTTGTGGCAAGTCCCGAAATTACAACTGCAATAGCTATTGCCGGACGATTAGATTTTAATCCACTTACTGATACGTTAACCAATGAAAATGGCGAACAAGTCATGTTAGATGAACCTACAGGGATGGAATTACCTCCAAAAGGTTTTGATGTGGAAGATGCCGGTTATCAAGCTCCGGCCGCTGATGGCAGTGGTGTTCAGGTGAACGTTTCTCCAACAAGTGCCAGGTTGCAATTACTTGACCCGTTTGCAGCGTGGGAAGGAAAAGATTTATTTGGGTTACGTTTATTAATTAAAGCTAAAGGGAAATGTACCACTGACCATATCAGTATGGCAGGACCTTGGTTAAAGTTCCGCGGACATTTGGATAATATTTCAAACAATATGTTGATTGGTGCTATCAATGCGTTCAACGATAAAGCCAATTCGGTTAAAAACCAATTGAACGGAACGTATGACGAAGTTCCCAAAGTGCAAAGAATGTATAAAGCTGCCGGTGAATTTAGTATTGTTGTTGGCGAAGAAAATTATGGCGAGGGAAGTTCACGAGAGCACGCAGCCATGGAGCCACGTCACTTAGGTGTGCGTGCTGTATTGGTAAAATCATTTGCCCGCATACACGAAACCAACTTGAAAAAACAAGGCATGCTTGCGCTTACTTTTGCCGATAAAGAAGATTATAACAAAATTCAAGAAGATGATAATATCGATATCATCGGACTTACATCGTTTGCGCCTAATACTCCGCTTGCATTGGTTCTG
This sequence comes from uncultured Bifidobacteriaceae bacterium, assembly GCA_964429245.1. GTDB lineage: Bacteria > Bacteroidota > Bacteroidia > UKL13-3 > UKL13-3 > CAYSBE01. The sequence continues at coordinate 14,270 of CAYSBE010000029.1, forward strand.
AACCATGCAGACGGAAGCCGTGATGAAATCAAAGTAAACCACACCTACAACGCTCAGCAAATTGAGTGGTTCAAAGCAGGTGGTGCGCTAAATATCATTCGTGCCAGTGTAGCTAAGTAATTGTTTCATTCACATAACTTGTAAAAGCGGCCTTCGGGCCGCTTTTTTTTTGAAACTGCTTTTGTTTTTTCATAAATTGCCTATTTAAGCAACACTAACAACATCAAATAAAGTTAATATGAAATATGAAATTTTGGTTTATGTATTGTTCATCGCACTAATGATTACTGGTGTAGTAATAACTATTTTACATATTGGCAATGGATATCAAATAATGTTTTATGGTTTTATTATTCTAGGAGCCTATCATTCGTGGATTATTGAGCGATTAAAAAAACGAATTAAAGAGCTTGAAAGAAATCAATAACAACACTTCCTTGTCACGGGCGGCATCCCGCCTTGAGGGACAGGCAATCCATGACAACGGGAAGGAAGTTTGTTATGCATATAAACGAGTTAGGGGTAAGGCAAAAAAGCACATCATTATTAATTCATTATCTTTGACGATACAATGGCAGTTAATAACTTATTAGATACTAGCACCGTAAGCCTAAGCGATATAATTGGTAACGGAAAAATTTACAAAGTCCCTTCGTATCAGAGAGACTATTCATGGAAATTCGACCACTGGGAAGACTTATGGGCTGATATTCAAACCGTCTTGAACGGAGATGGTGTTCATTACATGGGATCAATCGTTCTTCAAAACAAAAGCACAAATGGGGAAAAGGTCTATAGTGTCATTGATGGACAACAAAGGTTAGCTACCTTAACATTGATTGTTTTAGCAACAATGAAAACAATCAAGAATCTAGTTGACAAAAATATTGAGAAAGAGAAAAATGAAGAAAGAATATCTCTCTTAAGTAAGAAATTTCTAGGAGATAAAGATCCTGGATCTCTTACATACTCTGCAAAACTTGAATTGAATGAAAACAATAATAGTTTTTTTCAATCTCACTTATTAGTATTTAGACCTCCATTAAATGAAAAGACACTTGGAGATTCTGACAAATTACTTTGGCAAGCTTATAATTTCTTTCTAGAAAAAATAACTTCGCATTTTGCAAACAATGAGAATGGCGAACAAATTGTAAACTTCCTAAATAAACGAATTGCAGAGAAACTTAAATTTATTCAAATAGTTGTTGAAGATGAATTAAGCGCATATACCGTATTTGAGACTTTGAATTACAGAGGGGAAAGATTAACTGTTTCAGACTTATTAAAAAATTTCCTTTTCTCACTTGCTACAAAAACAGACTTAGAACATGTCAAAGACAAGTGGAAAAAAACTGTCGACACAATTGGATTAGATAAATTTCCTACGTTTCTTCGTCATTATTGGATTTCAAAAAATAAACTTACATCCGAAAAACACTTATTTAAATCTCTTAAGGAAAGCGTTCAATCGTCTCCACAGGTTATTGAACTACTTGATGAACTTGAAAAAAATGCCCAATTATATAATGCTTTAACTACTTACACGGATAAAATATGGGCCGGGCAAAAGGATGTCATTAAAAGAATACGCGAGATTGAATTGTTTAAGGAAAAACAAGCCCTTCCAATCTTATTGGCTAGTTATAATAATCTTTCTGCAGATGAATTTGCGAAAGTTCTCCGCATTGTTAGTGTCTTAACTTTTAGATACACTGTAATTGGAGGGCTTCACACTAATTTGAAAGAAGATGTCTATAATAAAGCAGCAATAAAAATTAGTAAAAAGGAGTTAGTAACCGCATCTTCTGTTGCTATTGAAATTAAGGCATTATATACAAGCGATAAAGATTTTAAAAATGATTTTTCCACTGTATCAATAAGTACAAAGAGGGGAAAAAAACTTGTTCGATACATTCTTTTTGAAATTGAAAATCATTTAAGTCATGCGGATAATGACTATGAAGTAAACCCTGCAACTATTGAGCATATTTTACCTGAAAATGCAGGCGATGATTGGGCAAATAACTTTCCTTTTTCTATTCAAGAATCGCTTGTCTATCGATTAGGAAACTACACCTTGTTGGAGGATGATAAAAATCGAGAATGCGGGACTAAACTCTTTAACGAGAAGAAAATGATATACGCTACAAGTCAATATATTTTAAGCAAACAGGTAAATTCATACGACTGGACACCAAATACATTGGACGATAGGCAAAATAAGCTTGCAGAATACGCGAGTGCTGTCTGGAGACTGCCATACTTTGATCAAAAATAGTACCTTACCGTTAACAGCACCTTGACAAAAGTTTCGGTTCAGTACACTATTAGCTCAAGGCTTGGGATTATCATGCTGTGAAATATCTATAATGATATTAATTATTCAGATACCTACGTATTTGAGAAATTTTCAATTATTGAAAATACCCCGTTGACACAGACCGGTATACAACGGGCTGCTTTTTTCGCAAACCGGACGTACCGTACGTGCCATTATCAATTTTAGTTTTTAGAAATATAAAAATGCCAAGAGTTAAATTTAACCCGTTATTCAATTACAATTTTCTCTCTGAAAATGTCATTTCCCGTTTTTATTTCAATAAAGTATATACCTGTTTTGTCTATGGTGATATAGTTCTGGCTAAGCTCGTTATAATTTGCAACTAGTCTACCATGTATTGAAAAAACTCTAACTTCATCAATAGTGTAAGGAGATTCTATATAAACAATACCGGTACTTGGGTTCGGAAATAATTTTACTTCCGATAGCGATGTAGTTGTTAATCCAACCGGATTTAAAATAGTTACTGAAAGTGATGCCGAATCAGAGCATCCTGATAAAGTTGAAGCAATTATAGAAATTGATGTATTTGTTAGTGAAGTCCATTTTACGACAACTTGATTGCTTTGTTGGCCTGAAATCAATTGGCCATTTTTAGTTTGCCAATCATACGTAACACCTGAAATTTGATTAACACTGTAGGTTTGTGTCGCAATTGTATCTGCTGTAGTTGGTCCGCTTATGGTACTTAAATTAGGAGTCATTGTTACATTTAGCAATGCAGGCAGAGACTCGGTCGTATCGCATAAACCAATAGCATTCATTCGGTATTGACCGGAATTATTAAGTTGTGCAGCTTCCAAAATAAATGTTGAGTTATTGCTACCAGGAATAGGTATCATATTACGTGACCAAAAATAGGATGAAACAATACCATTTGCGGCTGCAACCAGTTCAACACGATTTCCAACACAAGCTTGTGTATTTTTTGGGTTACTTACTATGGTAGGTGATGGTTCTAATGCAACATTTGCCTGATTAGAAATGAGAGTGTCACACGTGGTGATGATTCGAACATGATAGTTGCCTATTTGTGTTGGAGAAAGAGAAGGTATTATATATAATGGAGTATTAGTTCCCGTAATTAAATTACCGTTTCTATACCAATCATATCGTAATACACTTGCCGAAACGTTTATACTCAATTGTACACGACTGCCTCTGCAAGCATTAGTAACGGGGGGTGGTTGCGAAACAATTATTGCAGCCGGAGTTAGACTTAAACGCGCTTGTATCAATGGAAGGCTGTCACACTTACCTTTTATCCTTACTTGATACATACCTGTATCAGAAGCTTGAACGGCTGCAAAATTCAATAAGCCAGTTGTATTTGATTGAATTAAATTACCTCCTCTGTACCATTCATATATCACACCTATGCCAGCAGCTGAAACCTGCCAGGTAAAAGGTCTACCTTCACACACGTTTGTATTGGTTATTGTTTTGGTAATTACAGTTGCCGGACTATAACCAACACTGACCTTGTTACTTTCCTGTGAAGGGTTTTGCAGACATGCGCGAGTGGCGTTCACCCGTACCCAAACTAAATCTGTAGGAAGTGGCGCATGTTTAAATTGACTGCTATTGTTGCCCGATTGGATACCATTTACAAACCAAGTGTAATGAATAGAATCAGGAATGATAGAATTTGTAGCAGTAAACGTAACTGAATCTCCTTGACAAATTTGGCTGTTTGGATTGGTAGTTAACGTGATTACTTGACTTACCTGAGCTGAAGGAAGCCGTATGGCGTTCGATCGTGGAAAGGTATTATTAAAACATGCCCACACTGCCGTAGGTAAATTCAATGTTGCATAAACACTATCTGTTGTAGGCAAGGATGATACTGTTAATGTGCGTCCTGATCCTACATTATCAACGAAGTTATTTTGTCTTCGGATAAACCAACTAACATTTGAATAACTTAGGTTAATGGTATCATTTATCAGTGCGGTAAATTGAATGGGAATTCCCGGACAAATAGCAGTTGCATTCGCACTAATGCTGATTTGAGCAGTAGTTTTTGGTTTACTTTGAATTCGCTTAATAAATGCAGAATCTGAACTACAAGGATTGGATACTTTTACCGAATAGTTTCCTGCTAATGAACTGTTGAATGAAGAAATGATATAGGTGGATTGAGTAGCACCGGTTATCGCTATACCATTCAAATACCATTGAAAGGATAACGGGATACTATTATTTGATGTCAATTGCACCCGTAGCGTATCTCGTATTGAATTGCAGAGTAGTAGTGTATCTGGTTTGGTGGTAATTTTAATTGTGTCGCGCGAAAAAACCCTTATGGTAAAAGCACGTGTTATACTACCACGAATAGGGCTTTTATTGTCATAAGCATGAATGGTGAAACGATAGGGAGTAATATTGGCAGAGCCAGCAGGTGGGGTCCAGCAAAACCTAAAGCTATCTTGTCTAGGGCCTGTTGAGCTTCGAAGTCCTGCATTATACAAGGGAGTGAAAGTGGCACCGCGTTGCACCATGCTGCTATCCCAGCCAAGGTATGTGGTATCTAAGGCATTTGTATCTCGTGCAACAACCGTAAAACAAACGGGGTTTTGATCACAGGTATTGTATACCGTTGGCAATGAATCTGCATTGGAACCAGTTAATGTTGGGGGTGAATTAGGTGTACAGGTGCGTAAATAGCACAATATATCTCTGCGGGTAATTCCCATTACCTGCATAATGCCCGATGTGTTTCTGCGCCACTCAGTAACAGCAACAGCCATAACGCCTACAAAGTTTCCTCCCGCACTTGGCGTGAAACCAATATCTCCTGTGACAGGATTACATGAAATACCAGCAGGAAAAGTGCCGCCAGCAGGACCTGACCATGGCATTGGGCGGTCGAAAGAAAAAGGGGGAGTATATACTACTGACGAACCAGCACCGGATAACGAAGGGGTAAATGCATAGCTCAGCGAATCGCCTTGTTCATCAACTGCTCCTAAATTAAGCATTATAGGTTCACCTGCACAAATAGTATATATGGCATCATTCAAAAATCGGGGAGAGCTATTTTTTAAGGGAGTAGCTATACACCGATTGATAATAGCTTCTGAATAAAAATTAGAGTTTGCAGAACCGGTTGATATCTGACCTGTACGACAACAATTATTAAAGCTAACCCTTACTGAGCAGCAGGTAGAAGGTATGGACGAAGTAGCCCCTAAATTAATCGTATCAACAAAAGTGTGTTCAGCAAATCCAGGAGTTAGATTACCCCCAAAACATATGGTTGGTAGATTGGGGTTTAAGTTGATGGATTTTACAGGGCCTAAATGTATCAATACTGCAGTAGTATTAATGGGTGTAAATGTGCAGCCCGTAGTAGCGCTGCTTACAGTAAGCGGAATGGTGCATATACCGATACTATTTGGGCCGCACAATGCTATTCCCATACAATCTCGGTAAATTTTAATAGTGATTTCATAGTTGCCATTTGTATCTAAACACCGCCAGGAGATATCACTTCCGGCAAAGTGTGTGGCTTTAATAGGAAGAATGCTGTTGAAACAAAATAGTAGTACAATCAGGTATTTTAATTTGCTCATAGGAGTGTTATTATTTGTAACAAAATAGTTTATTAATTTCTGAAAAATCAAGTAATTACCATAATTTAATAATCTTTATAAGTGATGTATTATATTAATGAGATGTCAGATATAGTATCTATTTGGTTATACATCCAATACTAGTTAGTAAGTATGGGTGATCTCAAATCTCATATCTACAAAAATATTTTACCTTACAATATTCTTTCAATCTCTAGAACCCACCTTGATGACGCGAACGTTACGTCCGTGTTTTGATTTATCACAAGTTGTAGTGTTTAGATATAAATCGACCTTCGGGCTGCTTTTTTATTACAAAATATTTTCTACCTTAGCATAACTAATATAAATTAAATGAAACGTTTAATCTTTTTGCTGATGTTGTGTGTAGGTATTTTCACCGCATCAGTTGCGCAAACCAACAATGATGAAGTAGTGGTCATGGCGGAGCAAATGCCCGAATTTGATGGTGATTTGATGAATTATATTGCCAAAAATATTCAATACCCGCCTAAAGCACGTGAAAACGGAATTCAGGGTCGCGTAATCGCTCAATTCATCGTACGCAAGGATGGCAGTCTCGACAGTATCCAGATAGTAAGCAGTCCGGATGTGTCACTATCTAATGAAGTGGTTCGTATGATCAGTGCCATGCCCAATTGGAAACCGGGTAAACAGAATGGAAAACCCATATTTGTAAAATGCACGTTACCTGTGGCATTTAAACTAGATGACTCCAACTCAACAAAAAAGAAAAAGTAGCTCAATACACTACAATCCGTTTTCTGAGCAGTCCAATTTCGGTTTCTGCTTCCAGCAAATAAATGCCTTTATTAGTTAGGTTGAGTTGTTGCGTGGCGGCATTGTACTCTGCTTCTACCTTTCTGCCATCTATGCCCAATACCTGTACATTTTTTACCGGCCATTCTGTTTCCAAATAAAACACACCCTGCGATGGATTGGGATATACCGAAAGTGCAGTACTATGCAATTCATTTACCATCGTGTGAGTTCCGATTTGAACTACCCTTACAGTTTTTAAAGACCTGTTGCCCAAACTGTCAACCGCAGAAAATTGAACATAATAATTTCCTTCTATATTAGGTTGAACTGCACCCGAGTCAATTACAATGGTATTACTATTTGGTGTGCATGAATATGCAACTGTTATTTCAAAGCCCATTTCACTTACGTACGTTCCTAATGGGAACCTTGTTCCTTTGGTAGCAATCACATCAATTGATGGGGAGGTTCGGCATACCACCTCTACTTCTCTGAGGGCACAGTTGGTGACACCTGTTGAATCGGTAATGCAGTTGATGGTATTATACAGCCCCAGTATATTTGTATTCACATTGCTGTTTTGCGTAAGAACAGCATTATCTGCACAACGGGTAATAAATCCTGTACCGCTGAAATTTGAAAATTTATCAATGTACAACCTGTAATTACCCATATTTGCAATATAACATCCGGGCGAGTCGGTAACATGAACCGTTAAGTTCAAGGTGTCGGTGCGGTTGTCTTTTACTGCAATATATTGGAGGTTGTAAAAAGCTTTTGTATTTTGGTCTATCGTACCCGTGCGTGTCAATATGCCTTCATGAAAAACATACAGGCTGTCGAAGTATGGACTTTGTAAACGATGCCTAACCGTATCATAACCGTTGGTGCTTGCTAAAATTGGAAGTTGGGCGAATATTAAGTTGAATTTGAAAACTAAGATTAAAGCTGATAAACCTAGTTTGAAAGTGTATGTTGTTTTCATAGTTGTTTCATTAACTATATGCAAGTTAGATAAATTGAATTTGATAATTTTCTTAAAAAATACTTTATCAACGAAAAGTGTTTGGCACTTTTTTCCTATGTTCGAATAAATACATTCATTATGTTCACTACTGCATCTGCTCCAATTCGAAAAACGTTTTCGGAAAATACCCTCTTAAAAATTTACATGATTGCTTTTGCAATTTGTTGGGTGGTCACCTATATCAATACTCCCGACCTTGCCAATTGGTATACCGAAAACGCGATGACGGTTTTCATTTTGCTTATTCTCACACTTACATATCGCAAGTTTAAATTTAGCGACCTGAGTTATACTTTATTATTTGTGTATGGCTTAATGCATATTTACGGTGCGGAGTATACCTATGCCGAGAATCCACTTGGGTATTGGCTGAAAGATTTGTTTAATTGGGACCGCAACCATTACGACCGCATTGTGCATTTTAGTTTTGGTTTGCTGCTGGCTTATCCCTTGCGCGATTATTTCAAAAATTATTTCGATTGGCCGATATGGGTTTGTTGGATTTTACCTATTGAAATTACGATTAGTTTCAGCGCCTTATACGAATTGATTGAATGGTTGGTAGCGGCCGTATTTTTTACCGAACAGGGAGTTGCGTATTTAGGTACCCAAGGCGATATATGGGATGCACAAAAAGACATGGCACTTGCAACCAGTGGCGCAGCCATCAGTATGTTGGGATGCTACTTATTGAGAAAGTTGTTTAGGAAAACTTGGTTTGAGGGATAAGTTTTTAGTGATGGGTTAAGTGTAACGAGATGACAATTTACAATATCTGAAATAATTTGATCACCTTAAACTAAAAATGGCAGTCTTTATTGTATGAAAAAAGCCAACTAATACATACACAATGAAATATCCAGATACGAAAACTATTCAGATAGTCCTTATGTTTTTCTAAATTTTGCCTAAAGTATGGTCTAAGGTCAAAACACAAATCTACCTAGAAAGTAGCTTTGATGGTAAGTTGCAATTATTAGAGAATTGTTTCTGCTAAAGAAATTAATAGTCAATTACTTAATTATGAATTAGATTAAATTGAAATAATATTCGAGACATTCTGATTGTGATGTATAACATACCATTAGAAAGTTATATATAGTGGTATTTTCCTATCAGTGTATGGTACAATCGATTTTTCAAAAAACAGTAAAATGATTTCTTTCTTTACTAGCAGGTCTTATATTTGTTTTTTTAAATTTTATAAACTATTGCTAATAATTTTTAATGAAGTATCTGTAATAAACTAAATGGTAATCCAATTTATTTGGAAAGACTTAAGCACAGCCAACAAAAAAGCGATCTTTAAAGTACTTACAGATCAAATTTGTATTACAAGCACCCTATGCTTCTAAACATTTACAACTATAAATTAAATAAATCAAATATTAATAGAAAATGAATTTTTATACGAAATTACAGTCAGAAACTGATTTTACACTTTTTTATCGAATTTTTCCTAGCTTTAAAATCAGACTTTTACTACTTATACTATTATTGACTTCTTATGTCAGCTATTCGCAAGTAACCGTAACTGGCGCGCTAGTTGGTAATGGAACATATACTACATTAGGTGCTGCATTCACTTCCATCAATGGGGGTGCGCAAACAGGCGCTACCATTG
>CAYSBE010000030.1:0-1360 GCA_964429245.1 uncultured Bifidobacteriaceae bacterium
ACTAAAGCAGTGATGCTGATTGTGGTGTCTTGAGCACCTTCATATGGATTTATTTCTAAAATAATATCTTTAACATCACCTTTCCTAGCTAGACTAAACGTGAAGCCACTCTCTGTGGGTGCTTTGAGTTGTTTGACAGTTCCCTTAAGCACAACATACCAACCTTTTGGTAAGGAAATTTGAATCAAGCCACGTACGCTATCTCTTCCGGCTTTAATAGTTACACGAAGTTCTTTAACTTTATTATCAGTAAATATAACCAATTTGCTCTGTGGGTTAATCATTATCGGAGGAGTAATTACCACAGGGCGGTATAATTCACCTTTTTCGGGGTCAACCCATTTGTATTTAATTGGGTGTTCAGTATAAAAATAACTTTTATTAACGGACAACCATACCATAATATTTGTATTTGTGAAACGAGTATTTGGTAAGTGTATATTATACTGATTCTTTATATCAAACATATTATTTCGAATAGGATTTTCTAATGGGTGTATGATTGAAATACCAACATCTTTTGGTATTGATGTTTGAATTTTATGGGATAGAGAGGTGTTATTAGGAACTACTTTACCAATACTATCTTCAATCCAAAATAACAGATTTTTGGTTAACACTATTTCTTCCAATTTAACCTGATTTTTACTTCTATTTATTACCGTTACATTTACTTTTAGCGTATCACTTATTCCGCATTGGCTTGCATCGCTCGTTACATCAATCACCACACCTGCCATATTTAACAATGTACTATTAGCATCCCATCTTTTATACCAATATTCATTTGGTAAACTATGCTGAATTATCGCATAGGCTTTTTCTAATTGAGGAATATTATCTGCAGGATTTTCATTATTAAATTTTCTAATTATCTCATTAACCGATTTGCCAAATCGTTCACAACCTTTCACTCGCCTCCAACTAAAATCAATCCCTTCAAAAATATCTTTCAATCCGGTAGTATCACCTTTAATGGGTTTAAAGTATTCAAAGTATTCGCCACGTTGTTTGGCACTGCCAAAGCCCTGGCTTTTGTGCATGCTGCGGCTTTCGGCTGCTATTTCGCCATAGCTTTTTCCTAACAGTGGGTTGTAACCACCCACATCCAGTTTGATGTACGGACTCATATCTGCATTTGGGTTTTGAAAGCGTGTGCTTACATTCCAAAACAGCCTACGTGGCTGCCACACCTCTACAAACTGCAGTTGTTCGGGAAAACGGGTTGGGTCGCCTGCGGCATCAAAAGCTTCTTCGGCTAGCATGGCTGATGAAGTATGGTGTCCGTGTCCTCCGCTGCCATCGGTAGCAAAGCGGGTAATGATGATATCGGGACGGAATTTGCGAATGACCCACACCA
>CAYSBE010000030.1:1460-23484 GCA_964429245.1 uncultured Bifidobacteriaceae bacterium
CGGGTGTTTTCATCATCAGGATGTGCAGCGATGTAGAGCACTGAGCCAACTGTGTTGAGCTTTTTAAGTTGCAATAATATTTCGCTGCTGGTGTAGGAGCGGGGAGGTTGCGAGTATCCAATAATTGGGAGAAAGATTAAAAATCCAATGAATAAAAATAAACTTTGTTTCATTATTAGTAATTTACTTTTTACCTACACAATTAATTACAAATTATCTATTTTCGAAAATATAAATAACTAAAGATGAGAAAACATTACATTTTATTTTTTCTGTTTTTCCACGGTCTTTATCTTAATGCACAGAACATTGCTCCTTTGGGTGCTCGCTGGTGCTACTGGAAATTGCATCAAACAGGTAATCCTTATCTTTCTGAATCGGTTAGAATAGAAGCAGATAAAGACACTACTATAGGAAGTGATATGTATCGAAAACTAAATGCATATTCTGTGGATAAATTAGGAAATGAATCATTTCAGTCTACTTATTTACTTCACGACAGCTCGGGTTATGTGTATTATATACGCAACAATGAGCGCGGATTGCTTTTTAATTTTAATGCTCAGCTTAACGACTCTGTTGAAGTAAGTATTTACAGTGATAAAAGCAGCCCAATGATTATTCAAAAGGTTAAGGTTACAGGAATAACAACAGACACTCTCGGTTTGAAAACTTATACATTCAATAATTCAGGACTAGGTATTACTCAACGTATAATCAATCGTGCATACGTAGGTGATTTTTTACCTTTGCAGATACCACTGGCACTTGATGGGTCTTCTATTTTACGAACCTATTCGGATGGGAATATCACCACAGGAGATACTTCACTACCTTGTGCAGTATCATCTTATATCTCCTTTTTTGGAGCTACTGCTCAGTGGTATTATTCACTCTGGAGAGTTGACTCACAGCAAACAGGTTATTTCTATCGCTTACTTGCACAGGGAGATACCTCGCTGGCAGGTAAAATTTGTAAAGTGGTAAAGGTATTTGATAGCTATGGACAGCCTGTATCCGGTGCACATTTTTATATGTATGAGCAGGCAAAAAAAGTATTTATCTGGAAAGAAAACCAATTCAGGCTTCTTTATAATTTTGATGCCAAAATCGGAGATACTATAACGGCTGCAGTTATTTACCATCCTGTGTTGCGTGTTTTTGAAACACACACGAACCCTGGTTTTTCAGAAGTAAGGTACATCGTAAAAAATAAAAGAATAGTTGATTATCGCATTCACTGGGATATTGAGTACTTAGACAGTGGATGGAGATTTTCCGATGCTATTGTGGAAGGTATCGGATCAATGCTTGGTTTTTTTGGAGGCTCTTATACATCGACTTCCACAGGCTTAGCTGGTAATTTACGCTGCTACTTTAATGGTTCACATGGGGTAAATTATGGAAATACTTCGGAGTGCGATAAAATTTTATCGGTAATTGAAACTTCGAATTATGAGCCTTTGAAGTTGTACCCTAATCCAGCTTCTGATAAAGTTTCGTTACCCGAAAATCTTATCAATAGTGAATTTGAAGTTTACTCAAGCACCGGGAAAATGATTTTGAATGGCAAATTATCAAATGCTGCATCTTTAGATATATCATTACTTCCATCAGGCATCTATTTTATTCGATTGACAAAAACCAATCAGCATGCTGTGGTGGTGAAAGAATAAATAATTAATTAATTAATTATTTAATCCCCTTTATCCACCACTATTTTCTGTATCGTGTAATTATAATCTGAACTGCATTTTACCACATACACACCCGCAGGCCAATCTGAACATTGGATGGTAATAGAGGATTCTGGTTCTTGATTCTCATATACGATTTTTCCGGTTATATCAGTTATGGTGATAGATTGCATATCTTTTGATGCAATGGTAAAAAGTTCATTTGCAGGATTGGGATATACGTTAATGATAGAAGTTTTATCACCGGTATTTTTCTTAAGCCCTAATGGAAAGGGATATGGTGTGCCCCATGTGCCGCTGCTTTTGTTGTAATATATAAGTTTGCGCTCGGATTTAAAACCGACATCAGATAGGTCAAAAAATACATCGCGAGTATAATATGGACCGCCCAGATTCTTTATGTAAAATAGAGTCAAATTAGGAAAATAATTATCGGGAAACAAGTTGTAACATGAATCCAAATATGCATACATAACCGGGTGGTTCTCAAAAACCTCAAATGAAGATAGGTTGTTGATGGATTTAGTGTAATAAAAGGAGGGTTGAATTGGGTAAATTTTTCAGACAATTTAGATGACAAAAGTTTTATTTACAACTGGGTTGTTCCAAATACCAGCTCACAAACATGCAAAGTGCGCTTTACTGACTTAGACAATCCTGCAAATACAGATGAAAGTGATGCCTACTTTACCATTAATTCTTCCACATTTGTGCCATCTATGAATGAAGAGTTGGCAGTGAGTATTTTCCCCAATCTGTTAAGCGATAAGTTTTTTCTTGCTGATTTAAAATCTACGAATACACTTAATGTAGCATTCTACGACACGCTGGGCAAGCTGATTCACCAAAGCTCAGTACTCCCGTAGCAAAATGCTGTGTACCTTGATATAAAAGGAAGGTTAGAGTCGGGAATGTATGTGGTTGTCATTTCTGATGGAACTCGTTCAAAGCGAATTAAAATTACTGTTTCTGGTAATTGATATGTTTAGTTTATAGCCCATATCTGCAATTGTATTTTCATTCGATTGAGTAACTTATACTTTGTATCTACTCACTAGTTTGGTAGCTTATCTATTAAAGTCTGTTGATACAAATTTAAATTTATGATGACAAAGGCATGTAGATATTTGTGATTCTAATTAAACCGCTATCAAGTTTATTTAAAATTTGTTTACCCTTGATGATCCGGCAATTATTCGTATTGTGCTTATACTACTACACCTTTAAGAAACATTAAACAAAAGAGTAAATAGCGAAGCAAAAGTGTTTTCATTCTCAGGATGTGCAGCGATGTAGATCACTGAGCCAACTGTGTTAAGCTTTTTCAGCTGCCACAATATTTCCCCTGATGTGTAGGATCGGGGAGGTTGGGCGAAAGAAGCACAAGCAATAAGTAAGAATGATATAAATAAGCCAAGACAGTTTTGTTTCATCTATTCAATTGATTGGTTGTCTAAACAATTCTCTTTGAGAGTATGGTCATGTCAACTTACAAATATTAGATGCGTGAATATTTTATAACCATCTACTTAGAAGAAGTATCAAGGTTATATGAATGTTTTATTAGCAGTATCAGTTATCATTAAAACAGATGCAACCTATGATTAACTATTCTTTACTTATAAAAAACATATTTATGAAAAGCATATTTTTAGTATTGTTTATCCAGTTTTCTGTTATTGCGTTACACGCACAAATTGGCCCACATGATTATGGACCGTTTTCACCAAATCATTTTATACTGTATAATTATGTAGGTACAGACCCATATTTTAAACCAAGAAATATTGTTTCAATTGAATGGGATGGAACAAAATGGGAAAACAAGCCTGACAGCTTTTTTATAACATACAACCTTCAGGGATTACCACTTAGCTTGACTTCCTTCGAATACTTTCTAGATGAACTGATTATAGGCAAGGAATTATATTCCTATAACAGCAATAGGCTTTCAATACGTTCACATCTATATTATACAGATTCTAACAGTACTTGGGATACTACAGAAGTAGAAATTTTTAATTATAATCATAAAGGCAATGTTGATAAATGGGAAAGGCAATTTTACGGTGATACTACCATTTATAATAAAGTTGTTGATTCGCTTTCTTATGCGTACGATGGCGATTTAATGATATCCTATGATAGGTTTTTGTACAATACTAGTTTAGGAGAATATGAACCCTATGAACGTTTGGAGTATAAGTATGATACGCTTGGTGCGTTAACCGATGTTTACACTATGGTTTATGACCATCGAATAAACAGTTTTATAAATAAATTTCACACACGTCATTTCGCTTGGCACAATCATCGTTGTAGAAATATAAATCGTGAATTGCATCCAACGAATTATACAATATACGCTTGGGAGGATTCTGTTTTTGTACCTTTTGAAGAATACGTTCTAAAATATGATACGATGGACAATATCATTGAGCATAGTTTATATGAATATTTTGGGATTTGGAATCTTAAAGCAATCACAATTTACAGCAATGAATATATGTTTGACACAGTTCTCACCCAAACAACAATTGAAAGTAATAGCGGTCAAGGTTTTTTTAGGCATAAATTGGTTTATAATAATCAATTCCAAACAGGTTTGAGTTCCAACATGTCGAAACTTTCTAAATTTGGTGTTTATCCTAATCCCACTGCTGACATCATACATTTACCCCAAAACTTAATCCGTCAGGAATATGAGGTGTATAATTCGTTGGGCAAAAGAATGCTAAGTGGAACAGTAAGTGAAACGGCAACCGTGTCATTAACACAATTGCCACCCGGCACTTATTTTCTTCGTTTGCTACAAACCCAACAGCATGCTGTGGTGGTGAAAGAATAATTAAATAATTAATTAATTAATCCCCTTTATCCACCACTATTTTCTGTATCGTGTAATTATAATCTGAACTGCATTTTACCACATACACACCCGCAGGCCAATCTGAACATTGGATGGTAATAGAGGATTCTGGTTCTTGATTCTCATATACGATTTTTCCGGTTATATCAGTTATGGTGATAGATTGCATATCTTTTGATGCAATGGTAAAAAGTTCATTTGCAGGATTGGGATATACGTTAATGATAGAAGTTTTATCACCGGTATTTTTCTTAAGCCCTAATGGAAAGGGATATGGTGTGCCCCATGTGCCGCTGCTGTTGCTATAGTATGTAAGATTTCGCTCAATGGATAAGATGCTGCCAAATTGTGAATTCTCGCTGTACTCCTTGTAATATGGACCACCTACATTTTTTCCATAAAATAAATTGGTACTTGGCCTTGAGTGAGACAGAATGTCCAAGCATGTATCAAAACCTACAAGTCCACTATACCGTATCAGCTCAATGGCATTCGTATTGTACTTGGTTGTATAAGCAACGGTTGCTTTGCTGAAATCGAGATTAAAGACGCTCCCGGGTGGCGTATCAATACTATTTCGAGCTATTGCTATTGTTAATCTCTGCGTGTCTACTGATACAGTATCCCAAAATTTCCAATCCTGACGTGACTTGAACTCATACGTATGGTAGGTCTTGATTTTGATCATATAGGTTATAGAATCGGTAGTTATTTCCTTGCTCAATACATTCTGTACTATCACCTTTTTATTGATAATCGTACTATCAATTGGTAACCAAAAATTTCCATACGTTTCTTCCCGAATTTCTTCAATCTGAATTACATCTCCTTCAGAATAATCAAATAGATCTTTGAAATTTATTGTGGAAACCGGATTATTCGCAAGCGCATTATTTCCAGCTAGGGTGAGCGTGCCACTCAAATCCCAGTCATAATAATTATTTAGGTGATGTGTAGATATATAATCAAACAAACGAATTTGAGGTGTTTTTATTAGACCATAATGCTTGCTTAAAATCAATGAGTCGTAATGATTCTTTTTTGGTATTGTTAATACAAAGTATCTTCTAATGGAATCTATTTCTCCAAATACATTTCTAACATCTTGTCCTATATAGACCAAACTATAGTTTGTGCTTGTATCACTTGTTGATGATAAATGTATGGTATCGCCCGGAACTTCATGTTTACTAAGCTTTATACTCATTCCTAAGTCACTTTTTAAAATAAAATCTGTCTCAGTTACCTCTAAGTATCTACCAAGCGGACTGCTATTTATTCCATATTCACAATTGAAGTTTTTATCATCAGTATTTTTGAGTAAGTATGTATTAAAGAAATAGTAACTTGAAGAATCAACTTGAATGCTATCTGTTATATAGATACTAAAAATTTGATTGTTATTTATACTGCTTAAGCCCGTATCAAGTTTATAATAATTTAGTTGCCCGGGATGAATGGGCCACCAGTCATATTGGGCTTTGCATACGATGCCTGTTAGCATGAGTATACATAAATAAGCCATTTTGAGTATCGGTGTTTTCATATTCGAATGTACGTATAATTTTTAAAAGTAGTCATCATATGACTCGTATCGGTTATCTGATATCGGTTGTTTGGATAATTCACCCATTTTTGACCAATAGGCACATCTGGGTCTGGGTTATTGGTATCGTAATTATTTAGTGGGGGCGAAGGAGGTGTTGATGGAACAGTAAGCAAGTAATCAACAGCTTCATTCATGGATTTGGTTTAAAAAAGGCAAGGTCTTCGGGAGTTACACCAAATAGGGTTCTGCGCAGGAGGTGTAGAATATGAACATCTGTAAAGGGTCCTGTATACTCCGAAATGCCGGTTGATGTTTTTGCCAAATGTCTTGGAATGGTTTTGTTTGACGGGTCAACATAATCCATAACCGGAAATTTTTCTTTTTCATTAAGTATGGAAGTGGCAGCATCTTTAATAAAACTTCTGCGTGAATTGGTTTGCATAATCTGATAATTATAGTACTAAGGTAAGAATTAATGTATAACGTTTAATGTTAAATAAGTCTTAAAGAAGAATCAATGGGCAGGTTAGAAATTTTACAGCCTTACGATTAGACCTAATGAAACAAGAAACAAATCTGTAGTTGAAGTCTTGGTGGTATAATCGTAGGTATTTGTTTGGTGGTTAAATGTGACACTTTCAGGGTCAACATAATTCACTTTTCCACCATACACTTGTGACACTTTTAGTTCAAGATTGATAGCTCCTTTACCGGTTGCAACCCCAGCTCCCCAGCCGTAATTGGAAACCACTCCTCCCGTTAAAGATTTTGAATCGGTATAATCATCAGGTTTGGGTCCATACGGTCCGGTAAAATCAGGATTTTCGGAATAAGTTATTTCGATGCCATATTTGCTGTTATACCAACGGTAGCCGGCAAAACCCTCTACAAACAACCTAAATGGAGCAGGTAAAAATTCAATTCTTGAAACCACACCCAATGCATATGTATTATTTGATATTTTGGTTTCAATTTCTGAATTGTATTCTGTTCCTGTACGTGTACTTGTTTCTGTACTTTTCCCTAGTCTTAAGTATTGAAAATACAAACCGGATTGCGAAGCAATCCAATTGTTTTTTTCACTTTGGTGAGTTTGTTTTACAAATGGGTTGATCATGCAAGATGTATGAAATCCCAAGCCTATTCCATCATGCACTTGTCCAAATTCGTGATTAGGAAATCCCAAAATACCAGCGAATGTGAAGACGCCTCTAAAATTGGATTTATCGTCTACTATTTTTTGAGTTGGCTTGGTTGTGGTATCTGCTATTGGTTGTTTTTGGTAGGATGTATCAGGTTGAATGGTGTAGGTTTTCCATTGAGCAAAAGTTGTATTCGCTGAAATAAACATGATGGAATAAATCAATAGCTTTTTCATAATTCAATTTTTAATACAGGATGAATTATAAATTTCATGCCAAACTAATTATTCAAATCGCAAATGTTTAACCGACTCGCCCGAATCACGCAATTCAATTAGTGAATCAATACCAATTTCAAGGTGTTTGAGCACAAAATTATTGGACACCAATTTATCACTTTCCGAAGTTTTTACCCCTTCCGGAATCATAGGGTTGTCACTCACCAACAGCAACGCACCTTTAGGAATTTGATTGGCAAAGCCCACTATAAAAATTGTGGCGGTCTCCATATCAATTCCCATGGCTCTAGTTTGTTTCAGGTATTCTTTAAATTTTTCATCGTGTTCCCAAACACGCCTGTTTGTTGTATACACAGTACCGGTCCAATAATCCATATCATGTTTTACAATCATAGCCGATACGGCTTTTTGAAGCCGAAACGAAGGTAATGCGGGAATCTCGGCAGGCAAGTAATCATCACTTGTACCTTCGCCCCTAATGGCAGCAATGGGTAAAATTAAATCACCAACTTTGGTTATTTTTTTCAAGCCACCGCATTTTCCTAAAAACAAAGCAGCCTTTGGTGTTATCGCACTGATTAAGTCCATACAGGTAGCAGCCATAGCACTACCCATCCCAAAATTAATTATGGTTATATTATCTGAAGTAGCACTTTGCATCGGTTTGTCGAGTCCAAGTACGGGCACATCAAATTTTTGGGCAAACAGATTGACATACTGTATAAAATTGGTGAGGATTATGTATTCACCAAATTCATCCAATGGCCTTCCGGTATATCTGGGGAGCCAGTCTTTTACAATCTCTTCTTTGTATTTCACAGTTTATTTTTTTCTTAGCCGACATGTCGTTCGGCATGATATGATGAACGTACTAGCGGGCCAGACTCTACATATTTAAAGCCCATTTTCATGCCTTCTTCACGATAAAAATCAAATTCTTCAGGAGTAATAAAGCGTTCAATGGCCAAGTGCATTTTAGTTGGTTGGAGGTATTGGCCAAGCGTAAGCACATCACAACCATGATTTACCAAATCTTGCATGGCTTCAAGCACTTCTGCTTGTGTTTCGCCAAGGCCTAGCATGATACCTGATTTGGTTCTGCGGCCACGTTCTTTGGTTTTTAATATTTGTTCTAAACTCCGTTCGTATTTTGCCTGCGGTCTCACTTTTCGGTACAAGCGTTTTATGGTTTCCATATTGTGAGACACCACTTCAGGTTTTTCATCAATTACCTGATACAGCAACTCCCATTTCGAGAGGAAATCGGGAATAAGCGTTTCCATGGTGGTATTAGGATTCAGTTCTTTAACTTTCTTAATTGTTTCAGCCCAAACCCACGCGCCTTTATCAGGTAGTTCGTCACGGTTTACCGAGGTAAGTACGGCATGTTTTACACCCATCAGCTTGATGGCTTCGGCTACACGTATAGGTTCATCTTTGTCATACTCGGCATTGCGGCCTGTGGCCACTGCACAAAACGAGCAACTGCGCGTACAGGTATTACCCAGAATCATGAAGGTGGCTGTTCCTTCGCCCCAGCATTCGCCCATATTCGGACAATTGCCGCTTTCGCAAATGGTGTGTAATTTATAATGGTCAACCAATTGGCGCACTTTTCGATAGTTTTCACCAATAGGTAATTTTACTTTTAGCCATTCAGGCTTTTTTACGCGTTCGTCTGCTAATGTTGGAAGTGCAATCATTTATTAAATCCGTATATGTATGCTATGTAAAGTACTAAGAATTGAGTTCTTTCGGGTGAATAAGCCATCAGTGGAAGTCCGCTTGGAAATACATCAAAAGTAAAACCTGCTTCCAGGTTATGAAATTCTTCTTGATATTGTCCCCATTCAGCAGAAAGGCTAAATCGGGCATACCCTCCGGGTGTGAAAGTTGATTTATTGATTCCCGTAAAAAAGTTCGAATTACCAAAAATCAAATTTGGATTGTTATGAATATCGGGATCGTATCTTTCTGCTTCTACATATCCACCCGAACGATCTGTATATGGATGGTAAATATCCAGATAAATGGGTTTAAGCATGGCTGTAGAAAGTCCAAATGCATAGTTGAGATTTATTCCCAATGCATTTTTGTAAGGTCGCTCAGTTAATTTGATACTTCTGCCTATTCCGGTTCTGAAGAAAAAGGCCATATTTAGCCTGCCATAAGAGTATCGCTGAGGGTTATCGGATGCACCATAAATTTTATACTCTTTTGGATCTTTTATTCGGGCTATTTCAAAGTCAAAAATTCCTTTTTTCTTTGCTGTTTTATGCCAGCCATACCTGAAGTTGAGTCCGAATATCCCTGTGCTGTTTAAGTTGCCCCCAAATTGCACCGACTTTTTATACATCAAGGTTGGTTCAGTAATGGCAATATTTTGGGCGTATGTTTGTGAAGGTGTCACAAGCATTACGATGAAAAACCATATTAACTTATAAAGTTTCAAGTATCTTAGCGTTCAAATTTATAAAAATAATTAACATGAATACATCTGAATTGTTGTATGAGGGAGAATTAAGAACAATTGCCACACATATTTTTTCCGGAACCCAAATTTTTACGGATGCACCATTGGATAATTTTGGGAAAGCTCAAGGGTTTTCACCAACGGATTTGGTCGCTACAGCGCTGGCATCCTGTATGGTAACAATCATGGGTATTGAATGCAATAATCAGGGTTGGAATATCGATGGAACCAAAATGTATGTTCAAAAGAAAATGACCACAAACCCCAGAAGAATAGCAGAGATTCATATCCGGTTTGAAATCCAAGGAAAGGGCTTGGATACAGAAAAAAGAAAATGGTTGGAACAATTAGGATTAAATTGTCCCGTAGCAAAAAGCCTGCATCCTGATATCAAACAGGCAATCGTATTTAACTATGTCTAATTATTTACCTGTGAAAACAGAGAAAAAAGGCTCCACAGAAAACTTAGGGCATGAGCTTTTGCATGATGAAAATAATAGTGCACCAGCAATAAGAACAAATACAGTTGATTTTTTCATATATTGAATTTGCTACAAAACTAATGGATAATTATTTAAAATTAAAAGAGGTTATAAAAAATAAATGGATTGAGGTGTTCAAAAATGAACAGCCACATCAGCTAATTGAGAAGCTAAAGGAGGAGTTTGGAGAGGATGCAGCTTGGTTGTTTACCCAACTCAAGTATAGAGAAAAGTTGAAAGACAAATTACCCTTGTGGTACGAAATGGGGTGTGGCATTTCTGCCAAGTCTATTGAACAATGCAGTTCTCAGGCTACTGCGACTTTTAAGTCAACATTAATTTCGGGTGTCTCACTCCTTGATTTATGCGGAGGTCTTGGGGTGGATGATGTTTATTTTTCTAAGCGGTTCCAAAAGGTTACTTCGTTGGATTCTGATAAGGCATTAAATAATCTGGTTGTATATAATAATAGTCAGTTGGAGATACGTGATGTTGATAGAAAAACGACAACCGCAGAAGATTTCTTAGTTCAAAACAAGTTGAATTATGACTGGATTTATGCCGATGCTGACAGGCGAGATAAGTCAGGTAGAAAGATTAAACTGGAATCGTCTTCACCAGATATTCTTTCTCTATTGCCAATCATTTTAAGTATTTCTTCCAATGTTTTGCTCAAGCTTTCCCCAATGGTTGATCTAACTGAATTAAAAAGAAAAATACCATTCTTGAAAAGCACCTACGTGATTTCGAAGAAAAATGAAGTTAAGGAGATCCTCGCAATAATTGAGAAAAACTATACTCAAAAACCTGATGAACATGCAGTATCCATTGACGAAACTGGAAATCCAATTCATCATTTTACCAATACGTTAGCAAAGCCCGATAGCACCGTATCTATAATAAATCATCAACAATACATTTACGAGCCTGATGTGGCTTTAGCTAAATCAGGCTTGTGGCCTATGTATGCAGAAACAACAGGTTTAGAGTTGCTTTCAAAACAATCTGTTTATGCATTGTCTTACAAAGATGTCGAATCATTTTTCGGTAGAAAGTTTATATGTAAGTGTATTGTGCCATTTGGCAAGAAAGATATTAAAGCCTATTTACTTAAAAATCAAATTACCAAAGCCAATATTACCCGCAAGAATTTCGTGTTGAAGGTTGATGAAATTCGGCAATTATTTAAATTGGACGATGGAGGAGAAACGTATTTATTTTTTACAGCCGATAGAAACGGAAAAAAGATAATGCTGCATGGGGTAAAGCCTTAGCCTCTTCTAACGATTAGCTTTTTTCCTGCTGCTATATTATTATTGCTTAGTTTGTTCCACTTTTTAAGTTCAGCTACGGTTATTCCATATTTCTTAGCAATTGCACCTAAATTATCACCACTTCTTACAGTATATACTGTTGATGCTGATTTATTTGAAATATGCTGCTGAGGTTGTTTGTTGCCATGCAATGCCATTAATGAGCGATCGGCATTGTATTTGTAAGCTGTGTCGCTAAGCATTTCTGTAAATGCCATTGATTTATTGTAAGGAAGGTGAAGTGAAATACCTCCCGGAACAAAAGGAATATTATTGGTTCTGAGTGACGGATTTAATTTTCTTATGTCTTCTAACGACAAGCCTAAATCAGTGGCCAGCACACTTAAGTTGTAACTATTGTCAACCTGAACGGTATCGGTAAAATAAACGATATCTTGGTTGTTGTCTGGATAGATATTGTGTTCTGAGGCATACGTCATGGCATAAGCAGCAGCAATGAATGCAGGCACATAACCTCTTGTTTCAGCAGGAAGATAAGCCTGAATTTCCCAAAAGTTTTTAACTCCTCCCGCGCGTTTGATTGCCTTGTTTACATTTCCCGGACCACAGTTATAAGAAGCAATTACCAATAGCCAATCACCATAAATACGGTAAGAGTTTTGCAAATATTTGATTGCCGCTTCAGTAGACTTTGGTACATCACGTCTTTCATCATATTGGCTACCTGTTTTCAATCCGTACATTCTACCGGTTGCAGGCATAAACTGCCACATTCCGGCAGCACCTACAGGAGATACTGCATTCGGGTTTAATGCAGATTCGATTACAGCCATATATTTTAGTTCTATAGGCATATTGGCTTTATCCAAAGCCGCTTCAAAATCAGGGAAATAATATTTGGACCAAGTAAGCATGCGCGAAACCAACTTTCTTCTTTTCAGCGTGTACATGTCAATGTATCTGCGTACATACTCGTTGTAATCCATTTGGATTTCACTTTCAAGTATAGAAAGTCGGTAGGCGTAAACACTATCAGCATAAACAGGAATCTCATTTTCTTCAAAGCCGTATATATTTAAGTCACCTTGTTCAACTGTGGGATAAAGTTTGTTTGTTAGCTTAATGGTGTTCGTGTCAATTAAAAACAGCATTTCTTCATTTGCCGTGAATCGGAATGAACGAACCTGTGCTTCAGCGTAAAAATTGCTGAAAATCAAGGATGTAAGCAGGTATATAAATAACTTTTTCAGATGAGATTTTATTAAATGTTTAATGGTTTGTTATACAAGTATACCCAATATAGCAAAGTACACCAAACATTGACTCAAGCAGAATTGTTGAAAACATTATATAATTTTGAAAATCAGTAATATATGCCAGTGTTAAATTTTGTGTTTAACAACACACTCTTTTAGAAGTGATTTGAAATCAGATAGTTTAATCATATTTGGTCCATCACTTAAGGCTTCGTCAGGGTTTTCATGAACTTCAAAGAAAAATCCATCACAGCCTACAGCCGCTGCCGCTTTTGCTAAATAAGGTGCATATTCTCTATTTCCTCCGCTTTTCCCTTCAAGTCCACCGGGCTTTTGGGTACTGTGTGTCACATCCATACAAATAGGGTATCCCAATGCTTTCATATCCACAATATTTCGGAAATCAACCACGAGGTTATTGTATCCAAACATGGTTCCTCTTTCAGTAAGAATAATCTGCTTATTACCGGTTGATTCCACTTTTTTGATAGCATATTTCATTTCAGCACCCGATATGAATTGGGCTTTCTTGATATTCACTATTTTATTTGTTTTTCCGCAAGCCAATAGCAAGTCGGTTTGTCGGCACAAAAAGGCAGGTATTTGAAGTACATCCACTACTTGAGCCAGTTTTTCAGCTTGATGGCTTTCATGAATATCGGTTGTAACAGGCAGCCCAAAATTGTCTTTAACCTTTTGTAGAATCCGAAGACCTTCATCCATTCCATATCCTCTAAATGAATCAACCGAAGTTCGATTGGCTTTATCAAATGATGCTTTGAATATGTAAGTAAAGTTAAGTTCAGCTGCAATCTCAGCAATTTTTTCTGCTAATCGCATGATCATGTCTTCATTTTCAATTACACATGGCCCGGATATTAAAAATGTACTGTTCTGTATTTGGTTGTATAAGTTCATATTGAATAAAAATATGGACAAATGTAACAATCATATGCAAGAAAAGCGGCTTTAGCCGCTTTTCTTGTTTATCATTAGTCAATTAATGGTTATGGCATGGGTGGCACTAAGGATTGAATATTTAACCCAATTCCTGCGGTAGCCACTCGATATGGACCAACTAACGTGTAATCACCATGAATAGTAAGTACTGCAAATTTTAGTCTGAAACCGGCACCAAAACGTGCGGCATTAAATACGCCTTCTGTCGTTACGGGATTGGTAACATCTTGAACTTTCATTGGTTTGCCAAAAGAAGGGTCACTTACATTTAATACTTCTTCATTTGGAACAACCACGGGGAAGTCGCCTTTAAAGCCCATCGTTGTATTGGAACTCTGGTAACCACCACTTACATGTATGGTCAATACAGAAAATTTTGCTGATACAATTAAGTTGGTATTCCAAGCGGTTGAACCAAACTCTAAACGCTGTTTGCTGTAATCTTTATTCGGATCAGGATTGTAAATAGTAGGGTCAGTAGGTGGCTCTAAAGCATTGTCACCGGCAACAATTTCAGCATCCATTTTATTCCAAGCAAACATTACCGCAATGTCTAAAAATGGGGTTTTATCAAATACGGGAATCCATTGTTTAATATCATGTTTTACCCCAAATCCCAACATTCCAATGCTTGATTCACCCAATAATTTTACTCTTGGCATATACCTTACCAATACTTCTGTTCCCAATCCAACACCTACGCCAAGTGTTGCAGTTGGCATAGCCGCCATATTGCCAATTCCAGGAGGTAGGTTAAAACTTAATATGGTTGTGTCATTATTGGTGTATGGGCTTTTATCAAATACATCAACCGTTGGGCCACTTTTGTTTTCACCCAGCACGGTAGGAGAGATGTTTTTTGTAGGGTCTTGTAGTTTGGTTCGCTTCAGTCCTAATGCGTTTACATCATAGGATTGATCTTCGGTAGGTGCAAAAATTGCCGAACCTGCAATGGTTAGACTGAATCCACCCAACCCTAAAGGTCTTGCGGTTTGGTACCATCCACTGTTTAATCCTGCTCCAAAAGCTTTTAAAAGTGGGGGAACATAAGCATCGGCTATTTTTTGGGCATCTTCTTGTCCTGCCTTTAATAATTCCATTGCCTGGTTTTGCGCTTTGCCGATTTTTATTAAGCCAATTAACGCAATAAGTAATCCGATTTTCTTAATGTTTATTTTCATGGTTTTCAAAGTTGATCAATCAAATTTATACCGATTTATATCAAAGTAGCAAAATCATGAAATTATTTTTCTATTAAGTCGTTCCTATTAAAAAAAGCAAAAGCCCCATATTGATGGGGCTTTTGCAAGTAACGATGATCTTAATCTTAGTGATTGTGGTGTTCACCTTCGTTGTGTTGGTGTTTATTTTCAGTTTTATTCATCTTACAACTGTCACCACACTTTTCCATACATTCTTTGTCGTCTTTACAACCTTTTTCGCAACCATCCATGCATGTATGATGGCTATCAGATTTTTTGCAGTTGGCATAACAAGCTTTAGCTTCCTCTTCTGTCATACCCTTGGCCATGCATGATTTTACACATTCTTCTTCAGTCATGTTTGCACAATCTTCACCACATGCTTTGTTATCCATATCAGAGCAGGAAGCATCCATTTTGCCTTCTTTTGAACAGCACTCCATTTTTGCGCCTCCAGTTTCGGCTTGTTTGTTCTCTGCATTCATTTGATGTCCCAACATTGGTGCTAAAGTCAATCCAACCAAACAAGTAAGTTTAATCAAAATATTCATTGAAGGACCAGAAGTGTCTTTGAATGGATCGCCAACGGTATCTCCAACTACAGCAGCTTTATGTGGCTCTGATTTTTTGTAGAACATTTCCTTTTTTCCGTTTACTTCAATTTCTACGCCTTTTTCAAATGATTTCTTTGCATTGTCCCAAGCACCACCGGCATTGTTTTGGAAAATAGCCCAAAGTACACCACTAACGGTTACTCCTGCCATGTATGCACCTAATGCTTCAGCTCCCATTACCAGGCCGATGATTACAGGAGTAACGATGGTAATAAGACCTGGCAGAATCATTTCACGAAGGGCTGCACTTGTAGATATTTCAACACATTTACCATATTCAGGCTTTCCGGTTCCTTCTAGAATACCCGGAATTTCTCTGAATTGTCTGCGTACTTCATTTACCATGTCCATGGCTGCTTTACCTACCGAATTCATGGCCAATGCTGAAAATACAACAGGAATCATTCCTCCAATAAATAGAGCCGCTAATACTTTGGCATCAAAGATATTGATACCGTTTATACCGGTAAACGTTACGTATGCTGCAAAAAGTGCAAGTGCAGTAAGTGCTGCGGAGGCAATGGCAAATCCTTTACCGATTGCTGCAGTAGTATTTCCTACCGAATCTAAAATATCTGTTTTTTCACGCACATCAGCAGGCAATTCACTCATTTCAGCAACACCACCGGCATTGTCAGCAATAGGTCCGAAAGCATCAATTGCCAATTGCATGGCTGTATTGGCCATCATGGCAGATGCTGCGATACCCACACCATAAAATCCGGCCAATTCATATGCGCCCCAGATAGCGCCTGCAAATAAAATTACCGGCATAGCTGTTGAGAGCATACCCGTACCTAATCCTGCAATAATATTTGTAGCTGCACCGGTAGCTGATTTTTGCACAATTGCCATTACCGGTCTTTTGCCAAGTCCTGTGTAAAACTCGGTGATATAAGAAATCGCAGCACCTACGAACATGCCGATGATAACAGCATAGAATACATTCATTGAGGTAGTAGTAGCAACACTAAATTCGCCTGCATTAAATACTTTCATGCTGATATCGGCCGGCAACATCCACATAATAAGAAAATAGGAAGCAATAAGAGATAAAATGATTGAAATCCAGTTGCCACGATTTAAAGCAGCTTGAACCGTGTTTGTATCTTGCTTCGCATTTTCGCTAATGCCAACAAAAAAGCTACTTACAATAGATGCCAATAATCCAAATCCTGCAATACTTAAAGGGAGTAATATAGGGCCAATGCCATTGAACGGAATGCCATCCAATCCACCATTCGCAGTTATAAAATCACGAATAAGGTAATTACCCAAAACCATAGAGGCCAACACAGTGGCTACATATGAACCAAATAAATCAGCTCCCATACCTGCTACGTCACCCACGTTATCGCCCACATTATCAGCAATTGTAGCCGGATTACGAGGGTCATCCTCAGGGATACCTGCTTCTACTTTTCCAACCAAATCGGCACCCACATCAGCCGCTTTTGTGTAAATACCGCCACCAACACGTGCAAATAATGCAATACTTTCAGCACCTAATGAGAATCCTGCCAGTACTTCCAATACGCGGGTCATCGTGTCAACACCACCATTTTCATAACTTCCGTTCATGAAGAAACTGAAAAATATAATAAATAACATGCTTAAACCAAGTACCGCAAGTCCGGCTACGCCTAAGCCCATAACTGTTCCTCCTGTAAAAGATACTTTCAGTGCTTTACTTAGTGAAGTTCGCGCAGCTTGTGTGGTACGCACATTGGCCTTAGTGGCAATACGCATACCGAAAAAGCCAGACAATGCACTAAACACACATCCTATAACAAATGCAACAACAATAAGAATATGAGATGTTTCCACAACTTGTGATAACCATCCAAGGGCTGCTCCCGCAATCAGTACATAAATAGCTAAAATTCGATATTCAGCTTTTAAAAAGGCCATTGCTCCTTCAGCTACATAGCCGGCAATTTCTTTCATGCGGTCGGTACCTGCATCTTGTTTGCTAACCCAGGCACTCTTAATAGCCATAACTATTAAGGCAATGACACCAAAGGCAGGAATTAAATAAATAAAGTTTTCCATATATATTTTATCTTGTTTTAAATAAGGCGGGCAAAAATAAGAATTAATTTAACTTTAGAAATTTAGATTTGAACAAAGATTGTTAAAAGGGATATGCATACAGTTAAAATACTTGCCCTAATTATACTTATTTACAACGCACAATTTGCTTTTTGTCAGGGTGTATTTAATCCTGCGGGTGCAGATGTATGGGGTATAGGCGGTATCACCACTACCGGTAGACAAAATCATGCAGGTATGCAAAATCCGGCTTTGCTTTCTTCAAATGATAATTGGGGAGTAGCCCTTAATGCCGACCAACGTTATGGAACAAAAGAAAACAACACTGCCGCATTTACTGCTTATCAAAAGTGGAAGGGATTTACTGCTTCAGCCAATATTCTTCATTATGGGTATGAGTTATTTAACCAACAACGTTTAGGGCTAGCCTTCTCCAGAAAGTTGAGTGAGTCTTTCGCATTGGGAATCGGATTGGATTATGTAGCAACCAATATAAGTGAATATGGTAATTCAGGAAAGGTGGTTCCATCACTAGGTATAGTTTATCAACCGACTAAACCGTTGCAGTTGGGTTTTTATTTCTTTAATCCTGCATTGCAAACCTACGCCAATAATATTGATCAAATCATGCCGGCCTTTGCCCGTATGGGTTTAAAGTATGAGTTCTCTTCAAAAGTGATTACTCAACTTGAAATTCAGCAAACACTAGAGCAGCCTGCAATTGTCAGAGGAGGCATTCGGTATTTTCCCCACGAAAAATTTTATCTCTCAATGGGCGCAACCTCCAATCCGGCTCAATATACCTTTGGTACAGGTTTAAAGCTGCCTTATTTGCGGATAGATTTTGCTGCCGTCATTCACGAGGTTTTGGGGTTTTCACCTCAAATTGGTTTGGCTTATCCTATGTGGTAATATGAAAAATGGTTACTTAATCATATTGTTCAGTTTAACGGTGAATGTACTTTTTGCGCAAAGCACAAGAAGAGAAACTACAGAGAAAATAATTGCCGATGTGATAGAGCGTTTTATTGAAAATGAAGAAGCAACATTGGATTATACGGATTTGCAAGAACAGCTTGAAAATTACACACGTAATCCGATTAATTTAAACAAAGCGAGTCGCGCACAGCTTGAAAGATTGGTGTTTTTAGATCAATCGGATATCAATGCCATTTTGTATCACCGAAGCAGGTATGGTGATTTTATTAGCGTTTACGAAATACAGGCTATTGACAAATTAGATGAACAAAAAAAATATTACCTCAGCTATTTTGTAACCACAGACGGAAACTTATTGGATGACCAAACCCCTTTCAGCCAAATGCCTTTAAAGGGCAAACATGAATTATTTTATTTGTTTGATACCGAGTTGGAACAACGAGCAGGTTACGATCCATCCCGAAAAGAGAATGGACAAAATTATTATACAGGGTCTCCTTACAGGCATTTGGTTCGGTATCGTTTTGCCTACTCAAATAGGTTGTATTTTGGCTACACTGCCGAAAAAGATATGGGAGAGCCATTCTCCACTTCAAGTACCCCTTGGTTTGACTTTAATTCGGTGCATTTTTATTACCGGCCTCGCAAGGGAGTCGTAAAAGCCATTGCTCTTGGAGATTATCAAGCCAATTTTGGTCAAGGTTTGGTTTTTGGTTCCGGTTTAGCTGCCCGAAAATCGGCATATGTCATGTCGGTAAAACGGAGCTACTTAACGCTTAGGCCATTTAGGTCATTGAATGAAAATGAATTCATGCGAGGAGCTGCAGTTATACTTGGGTATAAAAAATTTGAATTCACACCGTTTTTTTCTGCAAAATATATCAGCACAAATTTGGTTACGGAAAATGATGAAGAAGCATTGTCAGAATCTGTTTTTAGCTCCATTCAATTATCCGGATTGCATCGAACCCCAACTGAAGTGAAAAATAAACACAACGTATTTCAAACGATTGCGGGAGGAAATTTGGCTTGGGTAAACGGGGATAATCGAATAGGATTTACCGCTGTAAATGCTTCATATGACCAACAATTTATTTCCAATACGGAACCCTATCAGAAATACAATTTTTCGGGAAAAAGTATTTTTAACATGGGCATTGATTATAGCTTTCAACTCAGGAATATCAATTGGTTTGGAGAAATGGGCCGCAGCAGCAACGATGCATACGCCTTTACCAGCGGAATGCTTTTCCCCTTAGACCAAAGGGTTGATATGATTTTATTGTATCGCAATTTTTCACCGCGGTACCAAACGGCTTTTGCAAATCCATTTGCTGAGTATAGTGATGCTCGAAATGAACATGCATTGTATTCAGGACTGTCTATGCGCCTTTCCAGGCAATGGAATTTGAGTACGTATTTTGATATGTATCGCTCACCCTGGCTTAGGTATTTAACTGATGGCTCATCAAACGGAAATGATTTTTTAAGTGAGTTGCAATACCTTATTTCAAAAACTACATTGATTTACTTTAGGTATAGAACTGAAAATAAATTGCGCAACCAATCTGATAACGGAACGCGAACTGATTACCTGTCGCAACAGAAAAGAACCCAATACAGGTTGCATGCACAATACAAAGTTTCAGCAAACTGGAGTGCCAGAACCCGTTTTGAATGTGTTACCTATACTGATGACATCGTATCTCAGCAAACGGGAGTTTTAATGTTTCAAGATTTTACGTACACCTCATCAAGAAAAAGATTTCAACTGACAGGAAGAGTTTCTTTATTTAATGTTGATGATTATGATGCCCGTATTTATGCAACCGAAACGGATGTGTTATACCAATACAGTGTTCCGTTGTTTCAAAACAGTGGTGTAAGGTATTATTTGGTAAGTAAAATGACGTTTTTTAGGGGGTTAGATTTTTGGATCAAGTGGTCGCAAACAAACTATTCCAATATCACGACTATTGGCAGTGGGCTTGAAGCCATAAACGGTAGTACGATAACCGATATCCGGGCACAAATTCGCTGGACGTTTTAACTACAACAAGACAATTGAGTAATATATGATATGGTGCACAACTTTTTTTCGGTTTTTCGTTAAACTCATGTCGAATATGATAATTTGCACGATAGTTGTATACACGATTACATGATTAGAAAAACCTTCCTCCTTTTTTATTTAGTTTTTCACGTTTGCATGATCTATGCTCAAGAAAAACCATTTACCGGAACAAAAAACAAAAAAGCTGAAAACTTATTTATTGAAGCAGTTAACCTAAGTGCACAAGGAGATAATCAGCAAGCATTTTTTAAGTTGAAGGATTGCCTTCAGCGCGACTCAAATTTTATAGATGCCTGGATGCTGGTAGCTGATATCAGAGAGCAAAACGAACAATACAAGGAAGCCCAAACTGTATACAAAATGGTGATAGCTATAAATCCCGATTTTCAAATACCCTATTACAAGTTGGCAAATGCCGCACTAAGCAATGGAGAATATGAGACGGCTTTGGTAAATATCAATACCTATAAAGATAAAAATGGAATGCAGATCGAACCTGCAAAAGTTAAGCGGGTTGAGCGGGTCGCAAATTTTGGATTTGAATCTACCAAACATCCCGTTCCGTTTGATCCCAAGAACTTAGGAGGTGGAGTTAACTCGCCTTTGAATGAATATTTTCCGGGTATTTCAGCGGATGGAAAAACATTAATATACACCAGACTTGATGGAGGACAGAACGAAGAATTCTATATTAGCAAATGGAATGGCACTTCATGGACACCTTCTCGCAACATGAGAAGTCCAATAAACACAGCACAAAACGAAGGTACCATATCCCTTTCGAGTGATGGACAATACATTTTCTTTACAGGTTGCAACAGGCCGCAGGGTGAGGGAAGCTGTGATTTATATTTTTCAGCACTGGATGGTGATACCTGGAGAGAACCTAAAAATTTAGGATTTCCGGTTAATACCCGAGCTTGGGAAACCCAGCCATCAGTTTCATTTGATGGCAAAACCTTGTATTTCGCGAGTTCACGCGCGGGAGGTTTTGGAGAAAGTGATTTATGGTACACCACTTACAATAAAGGTAAATGGAGTGCCCCCGTAAATTTGGGTCCAGAAATAAATACACAAGGAAGTGAGCAATCGCCATTTATTGCAAAAGATGATCAAACCTTATACTTCATTTCTGATTATCATGATGGAATGGGAGGGATGGATATATTTATCTCTCGCAAACAACCTGATGGCAGGTGGGG
>CAYSBE010000031.1:0-21837 GCA_964429245.1 uncultured Bifidobacteriaceae bacterium
CAGTAAAAAAAGTGCCATGCAGGTTTTGTTATTCACCATCGTACTCATTCCTTTAGGATTTTGGCCTACTTTGGAAGGTTTCACTGGACTAACTTCCGGCATTATCGGAGTATTATCGGGGTTGGTTTTAACCTATTTTGCACTTAAACTATACCAAACCTGCGAAATGAAAGATGCACGCAAACTTATGTTTGCTTCATTTCTTTATTTACCTTTAGTACAAATAGCATATTTAATTGATAGAATAGTATGATACAAGCAACCCAAAATAATCTTCGAATGAATGCACAAACAGAGCCGGGAATAAATCCAAAGAAGTTTTTATTATGGCTATTGATTGCTGCAAGTGTGATGCTATTTGCAGGTCTTACCAGTGCTTACATTGTAAGACGTGGTGAAGGAAATTGGCTGGTATTTGACTTACCCGTTGCATTTGCATTTAATGTGGGCGTGGTAATATTGAGCTCAATTCTTATGCAACTATCCTTTTGGTCAGCCAAAAAAGATGAGTTGGGAAGAACCAAGTCATTACTGTTAGCAACTTTATTTACGGGTATCATATTCATCATTGGTCAATTTGCAGGATGGGGAGAATTGGTAAATAACAATCTCTATTTAGCAGGCAATCCTGCAGAGAGTTTCATTTATGTAATACCTGCCTTGCACTTTCTACACGTTGTAATAGGAATTTTGTTCATTGCAGTTGTTGTAGTAAAAGCTTTTAAATTTAATGTCCATAAAAAAAATATGATTAGCATCTATTTATGTACCACATATTGGCACTTTGTGGGTGCTCTTTGGATCTATTTGTATTTCTTTTTTCTACTAAACCGATAAAAACATAACACTAAGCTAACAGATATGTCAAACACAACAACCCTTTCATCAAAAACAAACATCTGGGGCGGAGGTAAATCACCATTCAGCCTAAGTTACGGAAAACTAATGATGTGGATTTTCCTACTTTCAGATGCATTTACATTTTCATCGTTGCTCATTACATATGGTTTTATCCGATACAGTTTTGATGGCTCAATGCCCAATGAAATTGTAAAGCCAATGTCGCATCTATCCGAAAATTTTATAGAGCAAATGCAACAAGCCGGACTGTTTTCAACTGAGCGCTGGCCTTTACCTGAGTTGGTGTTTAATCACTTTCCTTTTATGCACTTACACCTTCCATTGTTTTTCGTGAGTTTAATGACATTTATTCTAATCTTCAGTTCTGTTACGATGGTTTTGGCTGTTGAAGCCGGACACCGCATGGCGAAAAAAGAAGTGGGCATGTATATGTTTTTAACCATACTTGGCGGTGCGGCCTTTTTAGGTTGTCAGGCTTGGGAGTGGGGTCAGTTCATTGGTGCAGGTGCAAGTTTGCATGGCAATCCGTTTGGACCAACTGCCTTTGCTGCATTATTTTTTATTGTTACAGGATTCCACGGATTTCACGTATTTTCCGGGGTAATTCTTAATATCATCATCTATATTAATGTTCTTAAAGGAACCTACGAGAAACGTGGTCATTATGAAATGGTTGAAAAAGTTGGACTTTATTGGCACTTTGTTGACCTCGTGTGGGTTTTTGTATTTACATTCTATTACCTAATTTGATTTTACACTTAATCTATTTAAAATAATTATCATGGAACAACACGAACATTTAGAACATACAGAAACCCCTTCTGATATGAAGTCGCAGATTTGGAAAACATTTTTTATTCTGCTTGCGCTTACCCTTGTAGATATTGGATTGTACTTTATGCTATTAGAAACACATTCTATGTGGAAGAATGTGTTATTTATATTATTAGGTATAGTTAAAGCATACTACATCGTTTCAATTTTTATGCACATGAAATTTGAACGCAAATGGCTGGTAAACTTTATTATTTACCCTATGCTTTTTGTCATTTTCCTTGTATTTCTTATGCTAATAGAAGGAGATTACACAGGAGTTCAAAGATAATAAATGATCAAAAATCGTAAACAAATTTATATAGCATTGGGACTCGTAACAGTCCCTTTGTTTATTTTATGGATTCTAAGTTACAGTAAGCAGAACTTTAATTCCCTGAATTATTTGGGAGAAAAAATTTCCCCTGATGGCAATGAAGTTAAGGATACGATATACTACGTTGTACCTCCTTATTCATTCATCGATCAGCAAGGCGATAGCATAAGCGATAAAACGTTTGAAGGCTACATCTATGTAGCCAACTTCTTCTTCGCAAGTTGTGAAGATGTGTGCCCTCTTATGAATGCAAAACTTGAGCGAGTATACGATCGCATGAAAGAATTTAGTGAAGTAAAATTCCTATCAATTACAGTTGATCCGGATAATGATAGTGTACCCGTACTAAGAGAATATGCCCAAAGATTTAAAGCTGACCCTGCGATCTGGAAATTTGCTAGGGGCACAAATGAATCTGTATTTAATGCCGGTCGGGGATTTTTATTGCCGGTGTCGTACGAAGACAAAACAATTGACCATAGTCAACAGTTAATTTTAGTAGATAAAGAAAAGCATATACGTGGGGTTTACAACGGCCTTGATGATGTGGATATTAAAAGACTAAAAGAAGAAATAAAAGTATTGTTATATGAATACAGTGAAAGACGCAAAGGCAACAAACGATAAACTCGTTTTCCGCATTGTAATGGCATTATCAGTGATTGTATTTATTGCTGTTGTGGTACTAAATCGCAAATGGCTTCCAAGGCCTGAGGTTCCTCCAAACTTTGTATATCATTTACCCGGTCTTAACGCCATCATTAATGCAACTTGCAGTTTGCTACTCATTTTTTCACTTGTTGCTATCAAGCGTAAGAACATTACATTACACAAACGAATAAACCTTACCACATTTGCATTGTCAGCTATTTTCCTAGTATCATACGTGTTGTATCATTTTTTTGCTGATGAAACGCATTACCCCGAAGATAATCCATTGAGACCACTCTACTTTGTTATTTTGTTTTCGCACATCATTTTAGCAGCATTGGTTCTTCCGTTAGTATTGCTGTCGTTTTACCATGGCCTTCAAATGAATATAGAGAAACATAAGAAATTGGTAAGATGGACTTTTCCTATTTGGTTGTATGTAACAATAACGGGTGTTATTGTATACCTTATGATTTCACCATATTATCCCTTTTAATTACTTAACTATGTCTCTTAACTGCAATCGATAAATTAATGTTGAGTATGAAATCCTTATTTAATAAGCACCTCGTTTTATTATTCCTTTGTTCAACTGCAAACATAAGCTACACAATAGCCCAATGCCCAA
The DNA here is from genome assembly GCA_964429245.1 of uncultured Bifidobacteriaceae bacterium. Lineage (GTDB taxonomy): Bacteria > Bacteroidota > Bacteroidia > UKL13-3 > UKL13-3 > CAYSBE01. Next base: position 3,291 of record CAYSBE010000031.1, read on the forward strand.
TGTGCAAAACCGCATTAGGCAGTGCTAGAGAAAGCGGGAGTTCAGTAGGCAATACACTTAATGATGGAATTATGTACCTACTGGCACTTCCCTATCTAATAGGTATCATATTTGCCATAATTTACTATAACAATTCTCGGAAAAAGAAACTAAGCAGTTGATGGAAAATCAATATGAACCTTCAAAAGGACTGGCATTATTAAAGTGCAAGTGTCCGCGTTGCCAGTCGGGAGATATGTTTATTTCCTGTGCATTAGATAAAAAATTTATGCAAATGCATCACGATTGTCCTCATTGCAAGCTTCATTTTGAAATTGAACCCGGATTTTTTTGGGGAGCGATGTATGTTAGTTATGCCTTTACAACAGGAATCATGTTGGTAATGGGAGCATTGGTATTTTTTATCGGAAACAATCCGGATACATGGGTTTATCTTACCTGTATTATTGGCTCATTTTTGCTAATGACCCCATTCACCTATCGATATGCAAGAGTATTGATGATGCATTGGTTTTCGCCCATCAGGTTTGATAAAAACTTAGCCAATATAAAATAATTTAAAGTGCATCAAATGGATAGAAAGCATCCTGAATATGCTCAATCTCAAATTTATCTCCTTTAATTACAGCCACAATATCAAACCTGCATACGCCTGACAATTCATTTTGTGTCAAATATAGTTCTGCAGCTAAGCGTATATTTCTTTGTTTTGCCCTACCCACAGCTTGCTCGGGAAATGCCATCATATCAGAAGTCCGGGTTTTAACTTCAACAAAAACAATCTCGTTTTCATGTTTGCAAATAATGTCCAACTCCACTTTTCCAGTACGGTAATTTCTTTCCAATATTTGATAACCTTTTCGTTCAAGATAGCCGGCTGCAATATCTTCTCCCAATTTTCCAAATGCCTGATTATGTTTAGTCATAATAATTACCCGAAATTAGCATAAAATTGTAAGATGCATAAATACCGTGCCCTCATATTTCAAATAAAGGAAAGTTTTGTTTATGCCATCCACGGTATTAATCAAAACAAAACACGTGCGTTTCTGTCAACATTGGGTATAACCATTGGCATTTACTGCATCATTATGGTATTAACTATGGTAAATTCATTGGAAAGAAATATTCAGGATAGCGTTGATGGATTGGGTAAAGACGTATTATTTGTAGACAAATGGCCATGGGAATTTAGTGACGACTACCAATGGTGGAAATATATGAACAGACCCAACCCGAAACTTGATGAAATGGAAATCATTTCGGAGCGTTCTGAACTCGCTGATGCTTGTGCATTTTTAGTAAGGCTATTTAATGTTACCGTTAAATATGAAAACAACTCCGCCTCTAGCGTAACCGGCAATGCAGTTACTCATGATTATTATCGCATCAAACCGCTAGAGTTTGGAAAAGGAAGATACTTCACCGAAAGCGAAAGCAGATCGGGTGCTCATGTAGTACTTATTGGCAGTGCAATTGCCGAAAACCTTTTTGGTTTAAGTGACCCAATAGATAAGGAAATCACCATCAAAGGTCGAAAATATAAAGTGATTGGTGTTTTTGCAAAAGAGGGTGAAAGCCTACTGGGAAACAGCATGGACAATACCGTCCTGTTACCATTAAAAAATGCAGCTGCATATATCAGGGTAAATTCAGACATGGCAAATGGCCAAATTCAGATTAAACCTAAAGCCGGAATCAATGTTGACCTGTTGCAGGAAGAAATAAATGTGCTGATGCGTGCAGCCAGAAAACTTAAGCCCAATCAAGAACAAAACTATGCGCTTAATAAAACGTCATTAATTGCTGAACCGTTGAAACGTATATTCAGTATCGTTAATGTTGCCGGCTGGATTATTGGCCTATTCTCCATGATGGTGGGTGGATTTGGTATTTCCAATATCATGTTTGTTTCCGTTAAGGAAAGAACCAACCAAATTGGAATTCAAAAAGCATTGGGTGCAAAAAGCTATTTTATACTTATTGAGTTTTTAACAGAAGCCATCCTGCTCTGTTTGGTTGGCGGTTTTATTGGCATGTTGTTCGTTGCCGGATCTGCTGAACTGGCTGAGAAAGCACTTGATTTTAATGTTTACATGAGCTTTAGAAACATTGTTACGGGCATAGCCGTTTCAGTAGGAATTGGTGTGCTTTCAGGTTTTATTCCCGCGCGAACTGCTGCAAGACTAAACCCGGTAGATGCCATGAGGGCGAAGTAACGGTTTATTATTCGCAAAAATCATTCAGCTCAAGCCACCTCAGCGATTTTAAATCAATATGTTGGTTTATCTGTTCAAGTTGTGAAGCCAGCTTTTGTATTTGTTCAAAATGCAAGTCACTTGCTGATAGTTTGTTTTCGGTATCTTTTTTTTCTATCTCTAATTTTTCAATTTCAGCAGTTAGTTGCGCATACTCCCTTTTTTCATTAAAAGTCGGTTTCCTTTTATTCGCATCCATCTTTGGCTTTTCTGCTACCACAACTTCTCTCTGAACCGGTTGCTTGGTTACGGGTTCAAGTGGTATTTTTTCTTCATTCAAATAATCCTGATAGTTGCCGTTGAAATCTCGTACAATACCATTTCCTTCAAATAAAAATAGGTGGTCAACCAGTTTATCCATAAAATAACGATCATGCGTGACAATGAGTAAGCAGCCTTTGAATGATTCCAAAAACTCTTCCAAAACATTTAACGTATCAATATCCAAGTCATTGGTGGGTTCATCCAATATCAAAAAGTTGGGATTTTTAATTAATACAGTTAATAAAAACAACCTCCGTTTCTCGCCTCCACTTAGTTTGGATACAAAGGTATGTTGTATTTTATCATCAAATAAAAATCGCTTACACAGTTGGGATGCGGAGAGTTGTTCGCCTTTTGACAGTTCAATATACTCTGCAATATCTTTTACAACCTCCAGTACACGTTTGTCTTCTTTGATAGTAATACCGACCTGAGAATAATAGCCAAACTTTACCGTGTCACCTGTTGATATAACTCCTGTATCAGCTTTTTCTATTCCCTGAATAATATTTAAAAACGTAGACTTACCTACTCCATTTTTGCCAATAATGCCTATCCTTTCTCCCGGTTTGAATATATAACTGAAATTATTCAATACCTGTATGGTTCTGTCTCCTTGCTTGTATGATTTACATAACCCATGAAATTCAATAATCTTGCTACCAAGACGTTGCATTTTCACATCAAGTTCAACTTGCTTGTCATCTGCAATATATTTTGCTTTCTCTTGCAAATCATAAAATGCTTCAATACGTGATTTTGATTTGGTACCGCGTGCTTTAGGTTGTTTACGCATCCATTCCAACTCCTTTTTCATCAAGTTGCGTGCTTTATCAGCTTCACGTCCTTCCCTAAATTCCCTGTCAGCTTTCTTTTCAAGATAGTAAGCGTAGTTTCCTTTGTAGAAATACAACTGCCCGCGCTCCAATTCAATAATTTCGCTGCACACATTATCCAGAAAATACCTATCGTGGGTAACAATGAATAAAGTCATTTTGGAACTTTTCAAATACCCTTCAAGCCATTCAATCATATCCAAATCAAGGTGATTGGTAGGCTCATCCATAATCACAAAATCAGGTTGCATAATAAGGATTCGGGCAAGTGCCAATCGTTTTTGCTGCCCACCGCTTAAAGTCGAAACATCTTGTTCATATTGTGTGATGTTTAACTTTTCAAGTATTTGCTTCACCCGCACTTCATAATCCCAAGCATTTAAGCGATCCATCTCTTCCATGCAATGCTGTAACCTATTTAGGTAATTATCATCATCACTTTCATGCAACAGGAGCTTTTCATATTCGGCTACCACATTTAGCAATTCACTGTTTGCATTAAAAAGGTGATCCCAAACATTTATACCTTCAGGCATATGTGGTTGCTGCTCAAGGTATGCCGATACAATATCTTTGCTGATTACCACCGATCCGGCATCTGTTGTATCTGCTCCGGCTATGATATTGAGCAAATTGGTTTTACCGGTTCCGTTCTTTGCTACCAAAGCAATTTTCTGTCCTTCTTCAATACTAAATGTAATTCCTTCAAATAGGGTGCGGTCACCATAGTGTTTCGCAATGTTTTCGGCTCTTAAATAATTCACCAAGCAAAGTTCTGATACAAATGGCTTAATAAAAAATATTTATAATAAATATATTATGTATGCATATTATTCATTTGTTATTTTTTAAGATATCCCTTATTATGATTTTTATTTTAAGTAGGATGATATATTATTGAATAATTAATATACCATTTATGTTTAAATTATTTCTCCGCATTGCGGCATCAATGTCTGTTCTATTTTTCAGTCAATTTACTAATGCTCAAAATATTGGCGATGCATATCCCAAAGCAAGGGAAGTAATAAATGAAGGAATACAATTACATGATGAAGAAAAATATAATGAGGCAATAAAGAAATACAAACTGGTGCATGAGAACGACTCATTCTACTCATTAGCTCAATACGAGTTAGCTTTATCTTACACAGCAGACAAACAATATGAAGAAGCACGCAAGGCTGCATTAGAAGGATTAGCAACATGCGATGGGGTAGATCGGGATTTGCTCATTCAATATGGCAATATACTTGACTATCTAGGACAAACAGATTCCGCCATTAAAGTGTACGAGTACGGGTTCAATAAATATCCTTTTCAATACCGATTTCATTATGAAAAAGCGGCTGCCTATGGACTCAGAAAACAATGGGACAGTGCGTTAAAATATTATACCGAAGCACTCAAGATAAATCCATACCATTTAATAAATCACTACAGAGTAGGCATAATGGCTGCAAACGCAAACAAACCGACATTGGCAATATTGGCATTGAACACCTATTGCCTCATTAGCAATAATGCTGATGCAGTTCTAAATGTACTCACCACAATGGAAAAAATTGCCAATAATGAGTATGTGCCTGATACAAATGCCATTGATGAAAAACACTTTGCTTTTGCTGATGAACTGAAGGACATAGACCTTATTGTGCACTCGAAAGCTGCATTAAGCAATAAATATAAAGGTATCGTAAAACTGGATTACCACATATTGAAACAATTGCAGGTTATCTGCGAAAAACTTCCCGATAATCATAGCAGTGATAATTGGCTGATGAACTTCTATGTAAAACTTTATAAAAACACATGGAACAAAGGAATGTTCGAAGGCTGTGGGTTACAAACATTTCACCTATTGGAATTTAAAGATGTGAAATCGCAGGTAAAAAGTAAAGCAAAAGCCATCTCTGCATTTCAGGAATATGGAACAAACTACATAAATGAATTCCGTGATTATAAAACCATTCAGCAAGATGGCAAAGAAAAGAAAATTCGAATCTGGTTTACTGAGGGCAATCTGAGGGCAATTGGTGATGAAGATGCAGAAGGAAATTCCTATGGCGAATGGACTTATTATTACTCAACCGGGCATATATCTGCCAGAGGCGTGTTTGAAAATGGATTAAAAACCGGAATGTGGAATTATTATAATGAGAATGGAACCATTAAATCAACCGAAGAGTATAAAAACGGAAAGAATGATGGCAAATACTTGAAATACTACGAAAATGGTGCACTTGCCCAAACATCTACATTCAAGGATGATGATTACGATGGAGAAACCATCCTATACAATGCGAATGGGACATTGAGCTCCAAAATGTTTTTCAAAAACGGCAAACTTGAAGGAGTAAGAGAAAACTATACAGACTTAGGTTTGCCATCCTATGCAGGAGAACTGAAAGAAGGAAACTATCAAGGTTGGTACAAGACCTATTACACCAATGGTGCTGTAAATTTAGACGCCAAAATTGATAAAGATGAATTGCAAGGTGAAGCTACCTACTATTATTCTGATGGCAAACTAAAGACCAAAGCCGAATTTAATATTGGTAAACGGCATGGAGAGTGGACATGGTATTACAAAAACGGGAAAGTAGAAACTGTAGGTAATTATATTAATGGAGATGAAAATGGTAAGTGGCTATATTACTATGAAGATGGAACACTTGAAAGAGAAGAAGAATATGAAAAAGGTGCTAAAAAAGGCGTTCTTAAATACTATGATAGAAAAGGCCGTATTTATGCTGAACTTGTATTAAAAAACGGAAATACTGATTCATACAAATATTTTGACGAAAATGGAAAAGTTATTGCCGAAGCCAAAACTCAGGGTGGCAAACTCAATTTTGTAAGATATAGTGAATACCGCAATAAAATTAGAGAAGGGCAATTAGTAAACGGAAAAGAAGAAGGTACTTGGAAATATTATTATGAAAATGGTGCATTGCAATATGAAATGCCATTCAGTAAAGGAAAAGAAAATGGGAAAATGACCTATTATTATAAAAATGGAAAAATTAACTATTTAGCCAATTTTGTAGATGGGGAGCGCGATGGCTTTTATCAATCTTTCCACATGAATGGTAAGCTTGAAACTGAAGGATATTACAGCAATGGAAGTAGAAATGGCACCTGGGAATATTATTATGCCAATGGCAAAGTTGAAACAAGAGAATTTTATTTAGACAATGAAATTACAGGAAAGGACTACGAATACAATGTGGATGGTACGCCTGAAGGGTATAGCCTTTATAAGAATGGCTACTTTAACAATTATTACCAAACCGATACGAATGGTAAGGTATATCATATAACCAACCTAAAATATGGCTCGGGTAAATATGTCCTCAGACAACCCGAAAAACAATTGATGCTTGAAGCAACATATAAAGGTGGAAGCAAAGATTCTATTTCTGTTTCATATTATAACGACAAATCAATTCGTAATATTCAAACCTATAAGTACGGAGCTCGTAATGGGATGTATAAGACCTTTTTCGAAAATGGCAAACTAAAATCTGAGGGCAATTATGTAGATGGAGATCAAGATGGAGAGTGGAAATATTATAATGAAGATGGAATAATATACCGCAAAGCTAATTTCAAAGAAGGCGAATATCATGGCCCGTATTACACTTACCACAACAATGGAGCAATCGAAATTCAATGCACTTACTATTATGATCTTTTAGATGGTGTATATCAAATGAAGGATAAAGATGGAATATTGATGATGCAAATGGAATATGATGGTGGTGTTTTGAAATCTTATACCTATTTGGGCGCTGATAATAAATTAGTAGCTGCGATTCCGGTAAAAAATGAAACTGCCAACATCAAAGCATTTTACCCAAATGGCAAACCTTCCATAGATTACACAATAGAAAATGGCTTAATACAGGGACAATACAGGGAATACTACGCGATTGGACAACTTTTTGTAGATGCCATGTTTAAAGATGGCAATTACCAAGGTGATTACAAGGTATATTATGCAAATGGAAACCTTAAACGTTATGAAACCCATGACTATGATGAAGAAATTGGCGTTAGCAAATTCTATTATGAAAACGGAAAAATATCTAAAGAAATTCCATTTCTATTTGGCAACAAACATGGTGAGGCTAAATATTATGACAACACAGGCAAACTAACAAAAAGGGTAATTTACAGGTATGACAATATTGTTAATTAATCGAATCAAAATATACTTTTTGCTCTTTTTACTGTTGATTGTTGGTGTAGCGGTTGCTCAACCAAAAGTTGATGCTGAACAAATAAAAAAGCGATATAAAAACAGCCATGTAATTTTCTTAAATAAAGAGCAGCACTTTCGGATTAAAACCACCAAAGGCAAAATTGATGCAGAGTGTGATTTCTTACAACAAGTTTACCATATCGATAACAAAGGTATGGGATACAGCGAGCGACAAGTTGGTTACCTTCCTGAATTCTTTACAATTAGTAAACTATCGGCATGTACTTATGTTCCAGAAAAAGATGGCTTAAAAATGTATCCAGTAAAAAACTTCACCGATGAGGGAAGGGTAGATAATTATAGCAATATCTTTTATGATGGAATGCGATTTAAAAAATTTCAATTCACCGGTATTGTTCCCGGTACCGTTTCTGAAATAAAGTACACTTACCAATATAAGGATCCCAGCTACCTTGGTGCTTACTATTTTATGATGCGGGTTCCAGTAGATCAGAATTTATTTACAGTTACCCATAGCAATGATGTGGAAATAGGATATGCATTTTTTGGCGACAGCAGCCAAATAAAACATACCATAATACAAAAAGGAAAAACCACCATACATACGTGGCAAGCTTCTCAAATGAAAGAAATTCGTAATTATTCTGATGCCGTTGACGATAGGTATTTTGAACCGCATGTATTCATTTTTGTGAAGCAATACAAAGATGCGAGCGGCAAGATGAAACAAATGTTTGGAACAGTTGAAAAGTTATACAAAAATGATTACAAGTACATCGAAAATGTAAACAAATCAGAAGTCGATGACGGCCTAAAATCAGATATTGATTCCATCAAAAATGTTTCGCAAACTACTGATGATATTATAAGGAATGTATATAAGTACGTTCAACAGAATTTCAAATATATCGCATTTGAAGATGGCGAAGGAGGCCATGTTCCGAGAGAAGCCAATGATGTGTATCAGAAGAAATTTGGTGACTGCAAAGATTTCGCAAGCTTAATTACTTATATGCTGAAGTACTGCAATATTCCATCCTACCTCTGCTGGATTGGAACGCGCGATTTACCTTATTCGTTTGAATCTTTGCCTTTGGGATATGCTTCAAACCATATGATTGCGGCTGTTCACAACGGAAAAGATTGGATATTTATTGATGGTACATCAAAACATATTCCTTTTGGTATGCCCTCAGGATTTACACAAGGCAAAGAAGCAATAATTGCCATAAATAAGGATTCATTTGTTGTAGCAAAAGTTCCAATAGTAAAACCAGAAGTAAATAAAAGTACGGATACCATTTGGTTAAAAATTGATGGCGACAATCTGATTGGAAAAGGTAAAGTATTCCTCGAGGGCTACAATCGCTCGTATGTAGCAGACAATTTGTATTATACAGATGCAAATAAATTGACAGATGAACTGAAAGGATATTTGCGCTATGGAAATAACAAACGTGAAGTACTATCAGTATCTACCAACAACTACCATAACAATGATACATTGCTGGCTATCGAGTTTGAGATGCTTCTCCCCTCCTATCTTAAACGGATAGATAAAGACATTTACATTAATATGCACTTAAGAAAGGCATATGAAGATGATAAAATTGATACCACAGGTGGTCGCATGGCAGCCAAAGAATTTCAATTTTTGTACTTTGACGAATCTGTTTTCATTTTAGAAATCCCGAAAAACTATTTGGTAAAAAATATTCCTGAAAACAAAACATATACCGACAAAAACTTTACTTATTCCTACACGTACGAAAAAGACAACAACCGAATTATTTACAAACAATCATCAAAAGTATTCAGCATGCTGATTGAACCCCAAGATTTCATTCAGTGGAATGCCCAAATGGATGCATTAGCCCGCATCTATAAAGAAAATATTATCATTTCAGAAAAATAAACCGCATTAATAATTATGAAAAATATCACCATTCGTATCCCTCTTATTTTTATGTTCTTTTGTACGTGTATATTTGTAAAAGCACAAGACTACAATATTAGCTGCTTGTCTTATAAATATCCTGATTCTCTCCCTTCATTTACTCCCGATAGTATTGATAAAAGTAATTCAATGGTATTTGTAAAAGCACTTCGTATCAATGAATTTAGATATGACTTGGTAAAAAAGTCATTTGACTTCTATTACTGCAGCCACAATGTAAAATACCTGAATGATAATAAAGCTGTAGAAGACAATAATAAATTTTATGCATCAGTTGGTGAAAACAATTCTTTCCTTGGAATTAATATTCGTGTAATAGACAAGGGGAAGGTTGTATTTGAAGCAACCGAAAAAGATTACATTGAAGTAGAAGAAGAAGGAAGAAAATACAATATGATTGCCATTAAAGGGTTGGATAAGGGCATGTTACTTGAAACAGTAACAAGAACCAAATATGCCGACTTTGAAGTATACGATGACGAGTATTTTCAATACGATAACCCCATTAAACAAGCTGAATTCTATCTTATTTCTCCGGAAAATTTAATTTTCAAGTGCAAATCTTATAATGGGTTTGCCGAAATTACGGACTCTTTAATAAATAGCCGACATGTATATTATGGCAAGCAACAAAATATACCTGCTGTAAACCCTGATGAAAAGTATTCATTTATAAATGCCAATAAAATGCGCGTTGAATACAACTTTCATATGAATACAGATTCAAAAAAATACAATGCCAAATGGCCTGAATTGGGCCGTACATTCTTTGATCGAATGAATTATAACTACGACAAAAACGTAAAAGACATTCAAAAAATTCTGTCGAAACTAAAATGGAAAGAAGCAAAGACCAATGCCGACAAAGCTTTCATGATAGAGAACTATTTGAAAATGAATATTTCCATTGATAAAAATGTGGAAGACAAGCCCACTATGGCTGAAAGTTTCAAAGCCCATGCATCATCACCATTCAGGTTCAATCAAATTATGGCGCAGTGTTTCCGATATACCGGAACCAATGTTGAATACATTCTTACAAGCAGGCGTCCATATAAAAAATTTGACCCCAACTTTGACTCATGGTCATATTTGAATAATGTACTTTTTTATGAACCGGAGTCTAAGAAATTCATTGATCCTCAGGAACCACTTAAACGAATGGGCTTTATCAATACCGATTTTTTAGGACAATACGGACTATTTGTGAAGATTGTTCAAATTGGAGATGCTGTGAGTGCCTCAGCAAATGTTAAGTTAATTGGGGCAAATGATGGTGTAAAAAGTACTGATTTTGAAAACTATAGCCTCAGGTTTAATTCAACAGCAGATAAAGTTATATTTACCTACAACAGAAGTATGCATGATTATGCCGAACAAGGTCTTAAAGGACTATACTATGTGATGGATGATGATAACCGTAAAGAAGTGATGGAAGGATTTGTAAAAGGAATGGCCAAAGAAAGTAATATCGACTCATTTGAAATATTAAACTTTGATCCAACTGTTTATGAAAATTTGGAAAAACCACTTGTAATCAATGCCACGCTAACAACAGATGATTATATTGAATCTACCGGATCTAATTCCTTCTTATTTAAAATTGGCGAAGTTATTGGGCAACAATCTGAAATGTATCAGGAAAAACAGCGCCTAACTGCAGCAGATATTGATTTTGCACATGCATATAAAAGAACCATTACCTTACATATACCACAAGGCTATACAGCAAAAGGTCTTGAAAAATTGAATATGAATTTTACCTATAAAAATTCTGAAACCGGAAACAACTTCGGATTTACCTCTACTTATAAATTAGAAGGCAATACCTTATACGTTTATTGTGATGAATATTATTATGACTTGCACTATCCCGTTGCTGATTTCAATGCATTCAAACAAGTAATCAATGCTGCTGCAGATTTTAATAAGATTTCAATACTACTTGAAAAACAGTAATGATATTTGGGAGTAGCTCAACTATTTTATTGTGCAAACAATTTGCTTTGTTCAATTATTCAATCGGTTGATTCAATAATCACATCATTTCCATCTTGAGGAGGAATTCGAGGGGGCAACTCCTCTACCCTCACTTTTACTATTCCTTTGCCATTTATCATTCCTAAATGCTTTGCTGCTCTGTAGGAAACATCTATAATGCGCTTACGGTTATAGGGACCTCTGTCGTTAATTCTTACAATAACCCATTTACCTGTTTTTATATTTGTAACTTTTACCAATGTCCCAAATGGCAATGTCAGGTGAGCAGCAGTTAGTTTATTATTATTAAAGATCTCACCGTTTGCTGTTTTCTTCCCTTGAAAAGAAGTGGCATAATAAGACGCAACCCCGGTCTTTACATATCTTTTTACGGTATCGGGAGGTGTAGGCACAACCTGTGCCGATAACCTTGCCAAAGCCGTCAATTGAACAACAATGAAAATAATATACTTAATTTGAGTTCCCAATAATGCAATATAAATGAAATCTTCCCCAAACAACAAGCCCCTTGCTGAAAGAGTACGCCCATTATCATTAGATAACTATATCGGACAAGAACACCTCACCGCATCAGGGGCTCCAATTTTTGAGGCAATAAAACAGAAAAATATTCCTTCGATGATTTTGTGGGGACCTCCTGGTGTAGGCAAAACAACCTTAGCCAAAATCATTGGAAACGAAATAGGACTACCTTTCTATCAGTTAAGTGCAATAAGCGCAGGCGTGGCAGAGGTGCGTAAAATAATTGAAGAAACCAAGATGTTTGGGAAAGTCATCTTATTTTTAGATGAAATACACCGATTCAACAAAAGCCAACAGGATGCCTTATTGGGCGCAATTGAAAATGGAAGCATTATTCTTATTGGTGCAACTACAGAAAATCCTTCTTTCGAAATCAATAATGCTCTATTATCTCGTTGTCATGTATTTGTGTTAAAAGAATTAGAGAAACAGAGCTTGATAAATATTCTACTTCAAGCAATACAAGATGACGAAATATTAAAGGGTAGGCATGTTGAATTGATTGAAACAGAAGCCTTGCTCTATCATAGCGGAGGTGATGCGCGAAAACTATTAAACATACTTGAAATGTTGTTGCATACCGATAGTCATGAAGTACAAATCACCAATCAATTGGTTGAAAATAAACTTCAACAACGTACATTTCTTCACGATAAATCCGGGGAAGCTCATTATGATATAATCTCCGCTTACATCAAATCTATTAGAGGTAGTGATCCCAATGCTGCAGTATACTGGCTTGCACGATTGCTTGAAGGGGGTGATAATCCTGAATTTATAGCACGCAGATTGGTTATACTTTCCAGTGAAGATATTGGAAATGCCAACCCCAATGCATTGCTTTTAGCTACGTCAACTTATCAGGCTGTGCAAATGATAGGAATGCCAGAATCAAGAATACTGCTCTCCCATTGCACAACTTACCTTGCTAGTTCTCCTAAAAGCAATGCAGCGTATATGGCCATCAACAATGCTCAACAAATTGTTAAGCAAACAGGGCAATTACAAGTACCATTGGCATTGAGAAATGCACCAACCAAACTAATGAAAGAACTTAATTATGGTGCAGGATATAAATATGCCCATGATTACGACAATAATTTTGCTGAAATGGAGTTTTTGCCTGAAGAAATTTCAGGTAAAACCATTTACGAACCGGGTAATAACGCTAGAGAAACTGAGCAAAGGACATTTCTTAAATCAAGATGGAAAAACAAATACGGATATTGATTTTGATTAAATTTTAACAATGTTCTTACACAGAAACAATTAACTTCGTGAACTATAACAATTCAACTAAATGAAAAATATAAAATTTATCGCGTTAGCTATGCTAACCTTTAGTGCCATATCTTTTAAATCGGCAGATGAACTAAAATGGTATGGATTTAATGAAGGTTATGAACTTTCTAAGAAAACAGGAAAAATAATGCTGGTAGATGTATATACGGATTGGTGTGGGTGGTGTAAGCGAATGGACAGAGATACCTATGCAAAATCTGAAATCATACAAGCAATCAATAAAAATTATATCGCCATTAAATTTAATCCGGAGATAGAAGGTGCATCTTACAACTTCGAAGGAAATAAATACAATGGTATGCAACTATTATCCGTAATTGGCAACAACCAAATTAACGGTTATCCGGCAACTGTGTTCTTGTACCCTAAAGAAAAGAAAATGAATATGGTTTCGGGATATTACGATGCTGCAAGATTCCAAACAGTGTTGTCTTCTGTAGTTGAAAGTTTTGCACCCGTTGCAGAGAAAAAAGCAGATACTGAAACGAAAAGCCAAACAGGAAAGAAAAAGTAAACCTAATTAAATCGAAGTACTTTAACCGGCAAAATACGCGAAACCACTAGTGTTGGCAAAAGCATCGCAAGTATGCAGATGACAATGCTAAATATATTTAGCCAAATAATATCCGTTAATTCGATTTTGATTGGAACACTGTCAAGATAATAGGCACTTGGATCTAATTTTATCCATTTGTATTTGTCTTGAATATAGCACATCACAATCCCTACTGAATTGCCTATCAAAATCCCCCTAATTAGGAGATAAGCCGAAATATTGAGAAACAATTTTCTTATCAAAACATCTCTTGCTCCTAATGATTTCATGATGCCAATCATTTGACTCCTATCCACAATCAAGATGAGCAATGCCGTAATCATATTGATGCAAGCAACAAGCATCATTAAAATGATAATTACAATTACATTGATATCGAGCAAAGCCAACCATTCAAAAAGCTGAGGATATATTTGTCTTATATTTTGTATTTCCAAGTAATATGGAAGTTCCGTTACAATTTCACTTTCTGCTTTTTCAATATCTTCATAGTTATGAAGTAAAATCTCGTAACCAGTAATGCCATCACTTTGCCAACTATTTACTTTTTGAATCATCCTTATATCTATAAAGGCATATGTTTCATCTAATTCTGTAAATCCGGTTTCAAAAACACCTTCAACCTTAAATCGCCTTGCCCTGGGTGGGTCTTGAACAAAATAGATATTGATATTGTCTCCGGTATCTAAACCCATCTTTGAAGAAAGTTTTGATGAAATGAGGATACCAGACTCAGGAGTTGTATCACCAAATGCAGGTATACGACCTCTCAGTAGATGCTGTTGAAGAAAATCCTTTTTATACGCTTGATTAATTCCCTTTAACACAACTCCACTAAAATCTTCATCAGTTTTAATGATTCCTGCTTTTATTGCAAAAGGCTGTATGGTCTCTACCTCAGGAATATTTCTTATTTTATCTTCTAACGAAGTGTCAATTCCAATCGCAACAGTTTCAAATGAGTTATTTAAATCAAGACGCGAAAGTTGTATATGCGATGCGAAACCGGTTACTTTGTGCTTGATTTGTTGCTGATATCCTTTAACTACTGCAACAGATACTATCATAACAGCAATGCTTACAGCAACTGCCGCAGTAGCAATGGTAACAATTACTTTTGATGAACCCGATTGTTTGGTGCTAATGAGTCGCTTTGCTGTAAAAAATGAAATTTTCAAATGGATATAACCGTTATTAAACCTTTCGAATATAAAATTGCATTGATAATTTTCTTTGTTTTATTCTCATTTTCTTGCAATGCTCAGAATGCAGACAATTTACAAATCATAACCGGTGCAGCCCAAACAGATAAATACCTGCCGTTACTTAAAGACAAATCTGTTGCTCTAGTGGTTAACCAAACTTCGGTAATTGGCAATAGGCATTTGTTAGACACACTTCTGGCTCAACAATGCCAAATTAAAAAAGTATTTGCCCCTGAACATGGCTTTAGGGGAAATCATGAAGCGGGTGCGACCGTAAAAAACGAAAAAGATTCGTCAACAGGTGTTGTTGTCATTTCTCTTTACGGGAAAAACAAGAAGCCAACTAAAGAGCAGCTAAAGGATATTGATTTGGTCATTTTTGACATACAGGATGTTGGAGTTAGGTTTTACACCTACATCAGTACACTGCATTATGTTATGGAAGCTTGTGCTGAATCCGATAAAAAATTGATTATCCTAGATAGGCCCAATCCCAATGGTTTTTATATTGATGGTCCTGTCCTTGATACAGCTTTTAGATCATTCGTAGGCATGCATCCGGTACCTGTTGTACATGGCCTAACTGTGGCTGAATATGCTCACATGATTAATGGAGAAAAATGGCTTAAAAACGGATTGAGATGTGAAATTACGGTAATTCCCGTACTCAATTACTCACATCCAATGAAGTACCAATTACCAATTTATCCTTCACCAAATCTTAAAAACATGACAGCCATATACCTTTATCCTGCTACTTGTTTTTTTGAAGGCACAACCTACAGCTTGGGCAGAGGAACCAGTATCCCTTTTGAATGTGCTGGCAGACCCGGACTAAAATCTGGCAATTTCAAATTTAAGCCTGTACCCATACCTGGTGTGGCAGATAACCCTCCACATGCCAACTCCGAATGTCAAGGATATCTTTATACCTCATATATAAATGACAGCTTTTTCTCAAACCCAACATTGATGATTCAATTTATAATTGATGCTTACAGACAGGATGATAAAAAGGATGATTTTTTCATCCCATTTTTTGATAAACTTGCCGGCAGCAATAAGCTTAGGGAACAAATCAAAAATGGACTCTCTGAAAATGAAATAAAAGATTCATGGCAAAAAGAACTTACCAGGTATAAAGAAATGTCAAAAAACTATTGGATTTATAACTAGAATACATGAAGGTTGACGAAATTAAAGCATTAATAATAAAGGATTTCATTACTGAATGGCGACAGAAATATGCTTTATCAGGCATATTACTTCATGTTGTATCTATGATTTTCATCGTATTTCTTTCATTGAAAATAATGAATGCACCTACTTGGAATACCATTTTCTGGCTCATTATTTTGTTTAGTTCTGTAAGTGCTATTGCTAAAAGTTTTATTGGAGAAAGCAACGGGCAACATCTTTATTATTATACTATTTCAAGCCCTCAAAGTATCATAATAGCGAAGCTATTTTATAATTCCATCTTGATGTTTTTTCAAATGACCGTAAGCATGCTCGTTTATTTTACATTGCTGGGTAATATTGCAGAAAACAGCCTTATGTACATTATTTGCTTAGCACTTGGCGGATGGGGATTTGCAATTACATTCACCTTTTTGTCTGCCATTTCTGCAAAAGCATCAAATAGCAATGGACTTATGCCGGTGTTAAGTTTTCCGTTAATTTTACCAATTCTTCTTATTGCTGTCAAATCATCAAAAAAAGCAATGGATGGGATTGATGTTTCATTAATGACCAAAGACCTTTTAATGTTGCTTGTTTTTAATATCTTACTTATAACAATGTCTTATATTTTATTTCCGTTTTTATGGAGAGATTAACTTTTTGAATATGAATACCTCCCAACCTCGAATTATTTTTTTTGGAACCCCTGAATTTGCTGCATATTCATTAAAACATTTGATTTCTACCGGATCCAATATCGTTGCAGTTGTTACTGCTCCAGATAAACCTGCAGGAAGAGGAATGAAAATTCATGAGTCGGCAGTAAAACAAGTTGCATCTGAATTCGGAATTAAGGTTTTGCAACCTCAAAAATTAAAAGACCCGGTATTTATAAATGAATTATCTGCTTTAAAACCTGACATTCAAATCGTTATTGCATTTAGAATGCTGCCCGAAATCGTTTGGAACATGCCACCAATGGGAACGATTAACTTGCATGCTTCTTTGCTGCCCGACTATCGAGGTGCAGCGCCTATCAATTGGGCCATTATAAATGGAGAGACGGAAACAGGAGTTACTACATTTAAACTAAAGCAGGAAATTGATACCGGAGATATTCTTTTACAACAAAAAGTTACCATTACACCCGAAATGGATGCAGGAACATTGCATGACAAACTCATGCAGGAAGGAGCTTTGCTGATGGAGAATACCATTAAAGGCCTTTCTGATGGCATAATTAAGCCAATTGCTCAAACAAATTCCTCTCATAAATTAGCACCGAAGATATTTACAGATGATTGTAAAATAAATTGGGCTGCGAAAAGCATTGATATTATTAATCATATTAGAGGTTTAAGTCCATATCCGGGAGCGTTTACCCTCTTAGATGGGAAAATATTGAAGGTATTTAAGGCAGAAATGAGCCTTGTAAAACATCAATTTGAACCAGGAATAGTTTTCAGCAACAAAAAAAATACTCTAAAGTCCACTTGCCTAGACGGATTTATCCACCTTCAGAATATACAATTGGCGGGCAAAAAACGCATGCAAGTAGCAGATTTTCTAATAGGGAATAATATTCAAGATGCTATCCCAATATGAAATTTACGTTTATATTGTGAATAACTTATAATTCGTTTTGCTTAATTGAAAATTAATGCGCACTTTCGTAGCAAGATAGAAATAGATATGAGAAAACATTTTCTACTCACAATTAGTTTTTGTTTACTAATTACAAGTATAATAACAGCCCAACCACCGGATAGTTCAGGTGGATTGTTTGAAGCTGTAGATGATGTACCGGTAGATTCGGCAATAGCAGCATTGATGGCAATTGGTGCCGGCTTTGGCGTTTCGAAACTCTACAAGAAAAAGAAATAATCTTATATTTCTAATATATTCGTAAGGAAGTCTTTAAGGCTTCCTTTTTTTATGCTTAATCAACCCCTATTTAAATTTTTACTGCTTTTCTCAATTTTATTGGGGATATTTTTTATTGGTTATGAATTATTTATAAAACCTGCAGGCACAATTGACCATTATCTAACCGAAGTGGTTACAATCGGAATCATTAAACTGCTCAATTTTACTGGTTATGAAGCCACCTACACTATTGGTAAGCAAGTAGGTTCTACTTATGTTTTTATTAACCCCCAACTTATTCCAGTTGTAAAAGTTGGTGCATCTTGTAATGGACTCGAATTACTGGTATTGTTTACCTTATTTATAATTT
>CAYSBE010000032.1:0-21754 GCA_964429245.1 uncultured Bifidobacteriaceae bacterium
ACATCCAGTTGGTATCGCATAATAATTCATTTGGCAACAACAGGTCATTATCAATAAAAGAAGCAATTGGGCATATAGTTTCATTAGAGCCGGTAATTGCCAACCGAACACCCGAGCAGATTGTTGCAATACAGCAATCTTGGTTTGAAAAATTTCCTTCGGCTGATCACCATGTTTATTGGGTTAGTGATTTCCAGCAGTCATCACATCAAAATTTAACCTCCGTATTTCGCGATACCTCATTGGTTTGTAAATTTATTCCTTTGTCTTCTGTGATGTTATCAAATATTTCCATTGATTCAGCATGGACAGAAATACCTTTCTTCTCCACAGGTGAAAAGGTGAAATTATTTGTTCGTGTAAGTAATTATGGTACCAAGTCAATAGAAGATTTGCCCATTACGCTATCGGTAAACGGGATAAAAAAAGGAATGATGGCGGCTACGATAGAAGCACAATCGGGGGCTGTTCTTTCTTTCGACTTTATTCCTGAAACTGTTTTCAATTCATGTAAATTTGAATTAACCGATTACCCAATTTCATTTGACGATATATTTTATTTACAGCTAACTGCATCGGATAAAAATAAAGTCATGTGTATCAATGGAGGAACTGCCAATAAATATATTGATGCGTTACTTGACCAAAACGATAAGGTGATTTATCGAAAAGTTAATGAACTAAACATGGACTATGATGCCATCAGTAAGCAATCGCTCATTATTTTGAATGAACTCACTACATACTCATCAGGACTTGTACAAATGCTAGTTGCTTATGTTAATGAAGGGGGAAGTTTATTTATCATTCCTCCGGGAGATGAAAAATATATTGCAACCTTTAACAGTTTTTTAGCCAACTTTAAAACCATTCAATTTGCAGAAAAGCAAAAGCTTTCCCTACGCATTTCTGAAATTGATATACGTAATCCGTTGTTCGATGGCGTATTTGCCAAAATTCCCCGTAATGCAGATATGCCTTTGGTGAATGAATATTACAGATCTCAAATCAATGCAGTAGCGAACGGTAACGCATTGCTAAAACTAAATAACGGAGATGCACTCATTTGGCAAAATACATTGGGTAAAGGCAAAGTACAAGTGATTGCTCAACCAATTGATGAAAAATGGGGCAATTTGTCGGCCCATGCATTATTTGTGCCGCTTATTTTAAATTTAAGTAGGGGAGTTTCTGTCAAACAACAATTGTATTATACATCGGGCTCACAGTTGAATATTGCATTACATTCAGGCATTCCCTTGATGGGAGATAAAACCGTTTTGTTAAAATCAGATAAACAAGCATTTGTAGCACCAGTAAGGCTCACCAATGCCGGATACCGCATTACGCTAGACAAGGAATGGATGCCGGTTGGTTTTTATGATATTTTACAAACAGGAACAAATACCAAAATTGGCGCAGTCGCATTTAATAACAATAGGATAGAGTCCAATCCCGAAACTTATTCGGAGGAACAATTAAATGAAATTATCTCCCAATTAACATCTGGGTCGAAGGTTTATACTGAACAAACAGAAATGTTGAAGTATGCATTGCAACGCGAACAAAATGGAACACCGCTTTGGCGCATATTTGTCATTTTAGCTGTAATGGCTTTCTTTGCAGAAATTGCATTGGTTAAATTATTCAAGTAACCTAATTGCCGGATTGAGAATACTTGCCAATGAGTATTGCAATTACAACAGAAATGTATATCTGCCCAAGAAAAGCGGTCAACTTACTAAATACCCTAGCCATATCTGTCATAGGAAGAATGTCACCATACCCAACAGTGGTATAGGTAACCACAACAAAATAGGAACTTATTGATGTTTGATTTGGGGCATTTGATATTGGAGTGCCAGATAATAAGAATGCATTAGGATCTAAGAAAATTATTATGCTCATAATAGATGTAAGCGCAATGCATAACAGTAAATATCCAGAAATTGCTTCTAGTAGTATTTCCACACCCGAACCTTTTACCATCATTTGCAATACAAGTTTTAGTGCAATCCATGCAAAGAAAAATACCGTAAGAATGTCTTCAATAATGATTAAGTAATCAAGATCAAAAAGCAGACTCACGGCACGTGTAAGCAATAATATCAATGCAGATATAAAATATCGGTTATCTTTACTCTCAATCAAATAAGCACTTACTAAAACCAGTATAATGATGGAGAAGCGATAGCCTACTTTTTCATATTGATCCGGCAAGATTGGGATTATCAACAAAATAATAATGCTGACAATAAGCTGAAGTAAGGTCGTTATCCTGAATTCACCAATTTTCTTGTCGATTAAGCCGGCCATAGCAATTAAAGTAAGTGATTGGCAAGATTGGCAAGTTCACTGCGCTCACCTTTTTCGAGTGTAATGTGTGCGTACAGAGGATTATCACGCACACGGTCAATTAGGTAAGAAAGTCCGTTTGATTGTGAATCAAGGTATGGGGTGTCAATCTGAAAAATATCTCCTGTGAAGATGATTTTTGTTCCTTCTCCCGCACGTGTGATAATGGTTTTTACCTCTAGTGGTGTAAGGTTCTGCGCCTCATCAATAATAAACATGATATTGGACAAACTTCTTCCACGGATATAGGCCAAAGGTGAAACCATTAATTTTTCCTGATTCACCATATCAGTAATCTTTTGGTATTCCTTATCGGTTTCTTTCCATTGGTTTTGGATGAGTTTCAGGTTATCCCAAAGTGGTTCCATGTATGGATTTATTTTTGATTTGATATCACCTGGCAAAAAACCGATATCTTTATTGCTAAGCGGAATAATGGGGCGTGCAAGGTAAATTTGCCTGAAGTTTTGGCGTTGTTCCAATGCAGCAGCCAATGCAAGCAATGTTTTTCCTGTACCAGCAATACCTTGAATGGTTACCAGTTGTACATTTGGATTAAGTACCGCATGCATGGCAAACGATTGTTCTGCATTGCGGGGTTTTATTCCGTGCGCACTTTTTTTGTCAATGCGTTCGATGCTTTCGTTTAACGGATTGAAATAACACAATACAGATGCTTTGCTGCTTTTAAGCAGGTAATAATGGTTTGCAAATGGTTTTTCATTGAACAATAAATCATAAGAGATATGTCCGGTAGCATATAAGCGGTCAATAATGGTTTGCTTTACATTCTCAATAATTGTTTTGCCTGTATGAAGCGTATCAAGGTTTTTGATTTTACCGGTTTCGTAATCTTCAGCTAGCAATTGCAATGATTTTGCTTTGAGTCGGAGGTTTACATCCTTGGTTACCAAAATTACTTTCCGCCCCGGATTTTCTTCGCGCATGGCCAATGCAGCATTCAATATGCGGTGGTCTGCCTTACGTTCGCCAAAAACCCTTTCCGCATCAACTGATGCTTTCTCAATCATGATTACCTTAAATTTACCTCTTCCTCTTCCATTGATAGGTATCCAATCGTTTAACGTGTATTCCCCCGATAGTTTATCTAGAAATCGAATAAATTCCCTTGCTTCAAAATTGATGGTGTCATTCCCTTTTTTAAAGTTATCCAATTCTTCCAAAACTGTAATTGGAATAGCGACATCATGTTCTTGAAAATTTTTAATTGCATTGTGGTCGTATAGGATAACTGAGGTATCAAGTACGAATATTTTTCTTTCAATCTTCTTTGCCATTTTATCTGAGTTTGTAGGTAAGTAGCGTCACTTATATAAACACAATTAAGATAGTCATAGATTAACTTATTGATAAAAGTTGTGAACACCCTGTGATTTACTTTTGTAAGTCAGTATTTATAGCACTTTGGCAGAATTGTGCTTGAGTTTTATTTACTTTGTTTCATGCGTTTTAAACTCGATTTTCAGTTTGATAATTCCTTACAAATTTCTATACAAGATGCAATGCTTGCTTTGGGTTCTTGTTTTGCCGAAGAAGTAGGTCTTAAGCTACGCAACGATTTATTTGATATCACCATCAATCCGCATGGTATACTTTTTAATCCGTTGAGCATAGCCAATGTTTTGCAATTGTATGCTCAAAATCAAGATGAAAAATTGATATATGAATACAATGGGCGTGTAGTATCCTTGCTCCATCACGGCTCGTTTGCAGCGTCATCAACTGCATTACTCCAAAATCAATTAACTGAAGCATCATATATTGGCATTAATGCATTTAAGCGAAGTAATATAATTATGTTTACTTGGGGGTCGGCTTGGGTATATCAATGGAATGAAACAGGACATGTGGTTGGGAATTGCCACAAATTACCTTCAACTTTATTTACCAAGCGTTTGCTCACTGTTGCTGAAATTGTGCAGGCCTACAATCCAATTCTTAGTGAATTACTTAATGAAGGTAAACAGCTAGTTTTTACCATTAGTCCTGTGAGATATGTGCGCGATGGATTGCATGAAAATAATTTGAGCAAAGGTGTGTTGATGTTGGCTTTGCATGAGTTGCAAAAACTGTTTCCTTCCATACATTATTTTCCAGCCTATGAAATTGTAACAGATGAGTTGCGTGATTACCGTTTTTTTAAACAAGACTTGGTGCACCCCAATGAACTTGCTATATCTTATGTTTATGAAAAATTTGAAGCAAATTGTTTTAGTGAGCAAACTCAATCTGTAATTAAAGAAATAAGACAATATGCAACTATGCTAAACCATATCATACATCATGAAGGTACGGATGAAGCGCTTATTTTTAAACAAAAACTCGAAGCTACAAAGTTTATGTTGCAGGCTAAATATCCTTTTCTCACAAATAGATTTTAGGCTTTTATTAAAACATTCGGAACGTACTGCGCTCCAAATTGAGAAAGCGCCATAAAAAGCCCGCATATTTTTGAAATCCAGAATCACTTTTTAGCCCTCTAAAAGTACAAAAAAAAGCGAACCCTAAACAGAGTTCGCCTTTCAAAATGAGTTATAAGGTAATTTAATTACTTGCTTGTGATTCGTAAGCTTCTATTGGCAAGCAAGAGCATACCAAGTTACGGTCGCCATAGGTATTGTTTACCCTACCAACAGTTGGCCAAAATTTGGCAGTCTTTACATATGGCAATGGATAAGCGGCCTGCTGTCGGGTGTATTTATGGTTCCATTCATCAGCAGTGATAACATGTGCAGTATGTGGTGCATTTTTCAATACATTGTCTGCTTTATCGGCAGCACCCGTAATGATGGCTTCAACTTCTTCTTTGATTGCAATCATGGCATCACAAAAACGGTCCAATTCTGCTTTGGCTTCGCTTTCTGTTGGCTCTACCATTATAGTTCCTGCTACTGGGAAACTCATTGTAGGTGCATGGAAACCGTAATCCATCAAGCGTTTTGCAATGTCTTCAGCTTCCACACCACTTGCATTTTTAAATACACGCGTATCCAAAATCATTTCATGTGCACATCGGCCATTGCTTCCTGTGTAAAGAATTTGGTAGTGTTTTTCTAAACGTGCTTTGATGTAGTTGGCGTTTAGAATTGCGTATTTAGTTGCTTGTTCCAATCCTTCCGTTCCCATCAAGCGAATGTATGCGTATGAGATGAGCAGGATGGAAGCGCTACCCCAAGGTGCTGCACTCACAGCGGTCATGGCTTTATCACCGCCTTGCATATCTACTACCGGATGACCGGGTAAAAATGGAATCAAATGTTGGGCTACACCGATAGGTCCCATGCCGGGGCCACCGCCACCATGTGGGATACAAAATGTTTTATGCAAATTCAGGTGACAAACATCTGCACCGATATTGGCAGGACTCGTCAATCCAACCTGAGCATTCATATTTGCACCATCCATATATACCTGCCCACCATACTGGTGAATCATGTCGCAAATTTCAGTAATACGTTCTTCAAACACACCATATGTAGATGGATAAGTAACCATCAAACAGGCAAGGTTGTCTTTGTGCAACTCTGCTTTTTCACGCAAATCGTCAATATCAACATATCCATTGTCAAGTGTTTTGGTTACAACCACTTTCATACCAGCCATTGTTGCACTTGCAGGGTTGGTTCCGTGTGCCGATGATGGAATAAGGGCTATGTTGCGGTGTCCTTGACCGATTGATTTTAAGTATTCACGTATTACCATTAAACCTGCATACTCTCCTGATGCGCCTGAATTGGGTTGTAAACTCATTCCCGGAAATCCTGTAACTTGTTTGAGGTAATCAGAAAGTTCTTCAAATATTTGGGTGTAGCCTGTAGCTTGGTTGCGTGGAATGAATGGATGCAACTGGCCAAATCCTGGCATGGTTACCGGAATCATTTCGGCAGTAGCATTTAGTTTCATGGTGCACGAACCCAATGCAATCATGGAATGGCAAAGTGATAAATCTTTTGATTCTAAATATTTGATATAACGCAACATTTCATGCTCACTGTGGTGTGAGTTGAAAACAGGGTGCGTCATAAAATCACTTGTACGCGTACATACCGATGGTACATTCAACGTAGTAGTATCAGGAGCTTTTACGGATGATGATTTTCCTATAAGTGCGGCTACCAATGCATTTACGTCATATATGGTATGCGTTTCATCAAATGAAATGCCAATGTGCCTGTCATCTACCTTGCGAATATTGATTTCAGCTTTTACGCAATCAGCCAAAGCTTTATCAGCTGATGGTACTTCAACCAATAAGGTATCGAAGTAATGCTTGTTTTTTTGATTCAAACCGTTTGCTTGTAATGCATCGCTCAATTCATTAGCAAGCCCGTGTATGCGCGAAGCAATGCTTTTCAAACCTTTTGGTCCGTGATAAACGCCATACATACTTGCCATAATTGACAGTAAAACCTGAGCAGTACAAATATTTGAAGTTGCTTTTTCACGTTTGATGTGTTGCTCACGTGTTTGCAATGCCATTCGCAAAGCACTATTGCCTTGTGCATCTATTGAAACGCCAATCAAGCGACCAGGCATTTGTCTTTTGTATGCATCTTTAGTAGCAAAATATCCGGCATGTGGTCCTCCGTATCCCATAGGAACACCAAAACGCTGAGCAGAACCCAATACTGCATCAGCTCCCCATTCTCCCGGAGGTGTTAGCAATGTTAAGCTCAACAAATCGGCTGCCACCGCCACCATTACTTTTTTCTCAATAGCTTTAGCCATGAAAAGTGAGTAGTCAATAATTTCTCCATTGCCGGCAGGATATTGCAACAATGCTCCAAAATAGGTTTCATCCAATTCAATAGAATTGTGGTCGCCTATTATGAGCTCAACACCAATTGGTTCGGTGCGTGTTTTTAACACATCAATGGTTTGAGGGAAGCAAAGTTCCGAAACGAAAAATTTAGTAGCCGTTTCGTTTTTGCTTTCTGCATGAAACATGTGCATGGCTTCAGCCGCAGCAGTTGCTTCATCCAGTAAACTGGCATTTGCTATCTCCATTCCGGTAAGATCAATAATCATGGTTTGATAATTGAGCAAAGCTTCTAATCGACCTTGTGCAATCTCTGCCTGATAGGGAGTGTAGGCGGTATACCAACCCGGATTTTCAAATATATTTCTCAATATCACATTAGGCGTGTGGGTTCCATAGTATCCCATTCCCAAAAAGTTTTTATACATGTTGTTTTTGCCTGCCACTTCGCCCAACATGGAAAGTAATTCTGCTTCTGTTAGTGGTTCAGGTAGTTTCATGCGCTCTTTTAGGCGAATATGTGACGGAATTGTTTCGTCAATTAATTGGTCAATACTTTTTACACCAATTGTGTTTAGCATTGACTGGGTGTCGTTTGCCATTGGTGAAATGTGGCGTTTAATAAATTCGTCACGGTAGTTGGATGAAATATTCATAAAATTTCTAACGATTATTAGATGTATAAATGGTTGGGCGAAATTAAAGTTTTATTTGTCTAAAAAAAGATGATATTTATTATGAATCAGCATGCAGATAATCAGGCAATAACATGATTAATTATGGAGTAAATCATTTTGTAATTGTTTCATGAGCATCCCTCATGTAATGAGAACTGAAAACCTTTTTTAAGCTATTTTATTTTTGTCAAGCCGAAAAAATATGACGCTAATTACCCACCATTGAGGTATTCAACGTCAATATATGATGATATAAATTAACTGTTAACCGATTAAGATATATTTAGACTGACTCATCAATTTAGTTTGTAGATTCAAACCTTATATCGGTTCTTGGAAGTTGCCTTCTTAATTCCTCCACTTCGGCAAGTGGTACCTTGGTGCCAATTAAAACGAGTAACTTAAGTTGTTGTAATTTGTAAAACGAGCTTGGAATATGGCTAATACTGTTATTACTCAGGATTAAGTTTTCAAGTGAGGTCATTTTTTCAAAGCAATCGGGCAATCCCTGTAGCCGGTTGTTTGCTATGTACAATGATTTGAGTTTGGTTAACTCTCCCAAACTTATCGGTAGTTCTTCCAATTGGTTATTGTCAAGTATGAGTGTTTCTAAATTTTTCAAATTACCCATTTCATCAGGCAAGCTTATTAGTTCATTATTCGAAATATTCAGAAATGTTAATTTTTGAAGTTTGGTTATCGAAGTTGGAATTCTTATGATCTTATTCTGTTCTAGATTGAGGAAATGCAAGGAGGTCATTTCTACTATGCTTGAATCAAAGTAATAAAAACTGTTATAGGACAGTTCAAGTATTTGTAGTTTTTTTAGTCTTCCAAAATTATTTGGCAAATCATTTAGTTTATTTTTTTTCAATTGAAGGGTTTGCAATGATTTCAAATTTCCCATTGCTGCAGGCAAGGCGTTTAATTGGTTTTGGTCCAATACAATTTCTTGAAGTTTCGGTAAATCACCAATAGCAGCAGGAAGGGTGTTCATTTTATTTTTCATCAAGTTAATGAATACAACGTTTTTAAACATTCCTATTGAGTCATTTAGTGTAGTGATTCCCTGACCACGTAAGTTGAGGAGCTTTACTTTGTCTTTTTCCTTTAGCGCTTCAGTAAGGTTGTAGTATACTTTTTCGGGTGCTTTGGTCTTTTTTTGAGCTTGTGCAAATTGGAAAAAATTGATGGTGATGATTAAGAAGAATATTTTTTTCATACGTATTTTTATAAAATGAAAAAACACCCCCGCATTTGCAGGGGTGTTTTTTGAAAGTGAGAAAAGTGAATTATTTGATTAGTTTTCCGGTAAAGGTTTCGCCTTGTGCTTTTACTGTTACAATGTATAGCCCATTTACCAATTCTGTTGTGTTTACTTTTACAGTATTGATACCTTCTTTTGCATTTACCGTATTGGTTGAAACTGTTCTTCCATTAATATCTGATACAACTACCTCAACTGATGATGGAGCGGCAAGATTTAGGTTCACATTTAATTCATTGGTGAACGGATTTGGATAGATACTATTAATATTCAACGCATTTTCAGTTGTTAAATTAATTGTGCGAATGCTTGAATATGCATACTTGCCATCAAAGTCAACTTGCTTGATACGGTAGTAATATAAAGCAGGAGCAAGGTTAGCGTCAGTTACCGCATACGCTTGTAATGATTGGCTGTTTCCATTTTTGCTAGCTACTTGATTTACTTTTTCAAAATTGCTTCCATCAATTGATCTTTCAATTTCGAAGTAGGCATTGTTTAATTCGGAAGCTGTTTCCCAATTAACAATTACATCTGCTTTGCCTGAACGCTCAAGGTAAAATTTACCAAACTCAACCGGCACAGCTGCTAAGCTTCCAAGGAAATTTTTCTTGGCTATTACAACGGTATTACTTTGGTTGAATACGATAGGCACACCCGCTGCGTCTGTCGCAATTGCTGAGTTTGAACCAGATGCTCCCATGATAGATAAGAAACCTTGGCGGAAATCTGGTGTAAATGTAAGACCGCTTGACTCGCTACTGGAAGGAGTTGTTGCAAAAATGTCAACTTTAGGTGAAGCCGGTGTATGGTCAGGGCGTATAACCCAAATATGACCATTGCCACCATCTTGCTGTGCCCATAGGTTTCCTAAGTTATCAAACACAAGGTTATCAATTCCTGAACCCCAGTTAGCAGTTTGTGTTCCTCCCCCTTCTATATTCATGGTATAATTTACAGAAGAATTTCCTACATAGTTTTCAAAATTTGAAACGGTCATTCCGTTATCTTGAAAACGATAGATTATACCATTGCCTTTTGAAGTAAAGTATACCATTCCGTTAAGTGGATTGATTTCCACATCTTCAGGTCCGTTGAAGTTTGTTCCTCCTAAGCCGGATGCAAGAGAGTTGATAGTATTGCGTTGCGCTTGTGTACTGTTTGGAACCAATATCCATTGTCCGGTAGTTCCTGTTGTGCCATTGCGTTGCATCACGTACAATAAACCAGAATCTAAACGTGTTTTTTGGAAGGCTACAAATTTGTAAACACACGATGTTCCACCATCTTCAGCATAGTAAGCAGTTAAACTATCATTAGCGACAACGATATTTTCATGACTCATGCGTCCCATAGCCCAAAGCTTATCTGGTATTCCATCGCCATTGTAATCTCTTACCTGACGGGTCCATGGGTTGTACTCTACGTGCCAACCTACATCTTGGTATCCATCAGCGTTTACATC
Source organism: uncultured Bifidobacteriaceae bacterium (assembly GCA_964429245.1). Classification (GTDB taxonomy): domain Bacteria; phylum Bacteroidota; class Bacteroidia; order UKL13-3; family UKL13-3; genus CAYSBE01. The sequence goes on from CAYSBE010000032.1 coordinate 10,545, forward strand.
ACCTGTGTTAAATGATTCTTCAGAAGTAATGATGGTTCCCCATGGTGTAACACCTCCTGAACAATTTCGGGTTGATTGAACGAGTGCTGGATGTGTAAGATTTACTTTACCTGAAGAATCGCGCATCCATGTTCCTGTGGAATCGTTAAAGCGAACATAGAATACGCTTACACCACCCGGAGTATTCTCTTCATTTACGCCTACTGCACCACGCTTGCTGCTACCTTGCCAAGATGCAAATCCTGTAAAATCGAGATTACCGCCAACAGTTCCTCCCAATGAATGCGTTTGACCCTGACGGCCAATTTGCTGGAATCTGTGGTCTACAGGAATTTTTAAGATTTGATTTCTTGCTTGGTTTACACTTGTGAAACAACCGATGTGCAATGAATCAGCACATGGATTAAATGGAGTAGGAGTAGGGTAAATCCAGATGTTTGCAGAATCTCTGAAGATACCTGTACTATCGGTAATTCTGATCCAGCTTACTGAGTTGTTAATATTTGGAACAGCCCAAACAAAAGGCTTGTCTGAAGCCAAACGATTTGTAGCCAATGGCGTCCATGTTGCTCTATTGTTTGTTGAGAGTTCAATATTAATCCTATTTACCGAAGGAATATTGTACCAGTTGATATTAAAGTTTTGACCGGCTGAAATACTTTGTCCGTTTGTTGGAGCAATAAAATTAACCCTACGTGGGTCTTCTTTTACTTCCATTTCAAATGTTAAGTCTGAGCTTGTTCCATCACGCTGATGCACTTCAACTGCAATGGTGTTTATACCATTTATAAAAAATGATTTAGGAATGTTGAAATCGAAATATGTTCTTTCGGCTGCACCATCTACTATTTGCGTAGACCATGTAAGGTAATTAACCACACCTGTATCAGGCATATTTGTTTGGAAAACTTTATTTCCGTTTACATAAACAATAGCTCCATCATCACGCATAATGCTGAAGATAATGGTATCGGTTAATGCTGCTACAGAAGGAATATTTACTTTTTTACGGAAATAATATGTTATGTATTTGTTGCTTGAGCTAGGCCCAAAGCTTAATACAGTTGCAGATGGATCGCCATATCCCAATATTCCGGGACCGTAAGCCCAACGACCATCAAAAAAACCAGGAAAACGCCATGCTGAGTCTTGATCAGTTCCATTATCAAGATATGACCAATCAGAAAGTTTTGGTACCGGAAAGTTAATTACCGGCATCGCTACACGCTGACCAAGTAATTCTAGGTCAAAACCCATATCGCTTGAATTTGCAGCGCTCTGGTGTATTTCTACTGCAATCACATTTCGGCCATTAACCAAGGTGTTAGGTACACGAATTTCGAAATAGGTGTTTTCATCAGTACCGCCTACTGTAGCAGATGCAAGTGTGGTATTGGTAATTGTACCTGTAGGCATATTCATGCGAAATGTTTCAGCACCATTGATATAAACAACAGCACCATCATCTCTAAGTACTCTAAATATTAAAGTATCAAAAGCACTAGTATTACTAACGTTTATTGTGCTACGGAAATAAGTAGTTATAAATTTATTGTTGCTGTCAGGTCCAAATGAAACTACTGTAGTTGAAGGATCTCCGTATCCGAATTTCCCAACTTTGAAAGCCCATGCGGAATCATTGAATGTGCTGTCTTTCCAAGTTGAACCAGGGAATACACCATTATCTAGAAACTTCCATATGCTATTTTTTGCAATTGGAAATATACCTGTGGTATATGTATTCTGTGTGTAAAAAACAGTTAATTCAGCAGCTCCACTTGAAGAACCATTAAAAGAACGGGCATTACGCACTCCGGTTCCGTTCATCAAAATTGTAATAGGACTTCCTGTATTCCATGCTCCTTGATTAATTATACTTTGAACGATTTGTTTCAAGTTAGGAGTTCTTTGATTTATTGTTTTAGCATTAGCACTTGAAGTACCCCAGCTGGAGTGGGTTGAGCCCGGCCAAACAATAGAATCTAGTGTTTTGGATCTGCTACTGATATTGAAAGCAGTAGTTGTAAACGTAGCTGAATTTCCTGTCAATTCTCCACGAATAATTGCGTTACCATTTACAGGATTCTTGTCACCCACATTGGTAAATTGGATAAATGCACTGTCAATAACAGCTCCTTTTGGAATGTTCAAATTAGTAAAACGAATACCAATCCATTGTGTACGTGTACCATCAGTCATGATTTCTAAATCGGAACTGGTAAGATCCATAGAACCAGTATTAGAGCTGACACCTTCTTCGGCATCATCATTTCCATTGTTCACCTTGCTGAAAACGGAAGAAGTAACTTGCGCTGAAACCTGATTGGTCAAGGAAGTCAGGGTTAACAGCGAAAACGTAATTAGGAAAAGTTTTTTCATTTGCGTGTTGTTTGATTTACCTGCCAAAATTCATTTTGCATTGTTATCAAATCTTCACCACGGCTTTATGTTAAATGGCTCTTAAGGTTAACTTGACGTAACTAAATATTAAATAGAATTGGTGTAAAAGTGTAACACGCTTATTGCAAAGGATGTTTGATATAAGTTAAACAAGACTTGTATGCCTATGTAAATTTAATGATTTTCTTAAAATGACAATCAGCAATAAACATATGAATAGAATCGTGCGTCAAATACTAATCAATAGAAAATTTTTTCAGATTTTTCCAACTTAAAAATGCACTTAAAAAAGTTAGCAATGCACCACTTAGAAATGCCATTCCCGGAAAGTAAACTAGTGCACTTTCTGAACTAAAAGTGGCAAATAAATTATTCATCAATAACGGACCGATGATGGTGGTAACACTCATTAAACTCGTAAGTGCACCTTGTAGTTCTCCTTGTTCATTATCAGGTACCTGTGTGGATATAATACCTTGCAATGTAGGGCCGGCAATGCCACCCAAGCAGTATGGAATACAAAACGCATACATCATCCAACTTTGGTTGGCAAAAGCAAACAAGCTTAAACCAATGCCGTACAAGGCAATGCCAAAGTATACGGCCCTTTTTTTTCCTATTTTGGGAATGATCAACCGAATAAGTCCACCTTGAACCAATGCAACTAAAAAACCTACAAAGCCAAGTGAGTAACCAACTTCTTTCTCTGTCCAATTGAATTGAAACATGGTGTAAAATCCCCAATTACTTTGAACAGCATGTGCAGCAATATAAATTAATAGTAATGATGCGATTAAGCCTGAAACAATAGGGTATTTATTCAATTGAATAAGTGATCCAACTGGGTTTGCACGCTTCCATTCAAACGCTCTACGTTTTTCTTTTGGCAATGATTCGGGTAATATAAAATAGCCGTAAAGAAAATTGAGTAAGCTAAAACCTGCAGCTACATAAAATGGCATACGGGCTCCACCCCAGTCGGCTGAAAGGCCACCAATCACAGGACCAATAATAAATCCAAGTCCAAATGCGGCTCCTACCATGCCAAAGTTTTGAGCCCTTTTTTCAGGTGTGCTTACATCTGCTATGTATGCAGTTGCCGTTGTAAAACTTGCACCAAATAATCCGGCAATGATGCGACCTGCAAATAGCCATGCAATGGTAGGTGCTACTGCATGTAACAGATAATCAAGGCCCAAACCTAGTAAGGAAAGCAGCAATACAGGTCTTCGACCATATTTGTCGCTTAGGTTTCCAATGATTGGAGAAAAAATAAATTGCATAACCGCATAGCTGAACATCAACCATCCACCGTATCTTGAAGCTTCATTAAAACCTTCTCCTGTTAATTGGCTAACCAGTGATGGTACAACGGGTATAATGATTCCTATTCCAATCACATCTATCAATAATGTGATGAAAATAAAAATGATGGCTTTGTTGTTTTTCATGTTATGTATTTCGAGTAGGCGAATGTATTTTTATTTTAGAACTATATTGCACCCAAATATGTACCGCATTATTTTTTCTGTTTTCTGTCTCTTGTGTATCACAAAGTCTTTTGCTCAATTTCCACCACAAGTGGGAAATGATGGTTCTACAGCCATTCATCGTGATAGCAATATCATTCAAGCATGGGCGGTTTCTTGCACTATTCAGAGGGGTTGGCAACATGCAGAGGATACCTCATTGGGTAAGGCTACTGTTGGTGATGAAAATACAGTAGTCGGTGCAGCCGGAAATGGGGTAGTAAGTTTAGGTGATGGAGGAATTGCGCTCATTACATTTATCAATCCAATAAAAAATGGTGCCGGTGCTGATTTTGTGGTATTTGAAAATGGGTTTATCGATCAATCACTTGATACCGGCACTGCATATCTTGAATTGGCATTTGTAGAAGTAAGTTCGGATGGGATTCATTTTTTTAGATTTCCAGCTGTTTCACTCACTGATACCATTTTGCAAACAAATGCATTCGGAGGTCTTGTAGCAAAAAACATACATAACCTAGCCGGAAAATACATCGCACCCTTCGGAACACCATTTGACCTAGATGAACTCCCTGATACAATTATTTTAGATAAACATGCAATTACACATATCAGACTAATTGATGTGGTTGGGAGCTTGAACGATTCATTTGCGATGAGAGATAGTGATGGGAACAAAATTAATGATCCTTGGCCAACACCTTTTCCCTCTTCAGGCTTTGACCTAGATGCCGTAGGTGTTATTCACCGTAACCTGAGTATTGGAATGGGTGAAAGGAATGTAAGTAACCAAATAACTTGTTATCCTAATCCGGTTAGTGTGAATAATTCCGTTACATTTTCAATTCAGTACAATAAAGAAATGCAAATTAGGGTATTTGATATATACGGTAAAATTTGCGATGATGATATTTCATATGCAATTCAAATGCCTTTGCAAATACGCTTTCATAAATCAGGAATGTATTTCGTAGAAATAAGTGAACATAATAAAGTGTCGTATTCACGCATTCAAGTAGTTAATTAAAAGATGGTTTATTTAACTATATTGCAGCCATACCTTCTTAGTATATTTAGTTTATTTTATTACGATTATTCTTTACAACATACATGTCATTTTCTCAATTCAGCTTCAACCAAACACTTATAGATGGTTTGGATGCAATGGGTTTCGAACAGCCCACACCCGTACAGCAGCAAGCCATACCGGTAATTTTAACGGGAAAGGATTTAATAGCATGTGCGCAAACAGGTACCGGGAAAACTGCTGCCTATTTACTGCCTGTTATGCATAAAATTACCGAACAAGGACACGGAAAAATCAATACGCTTATCATTTCACCTACCAGAGAGCTTGCACAGCAAATTGATCAGCAGGTAGAAGGGTTTGCCTATTTCACCGGAATCAGTTCCATTCCTGTGTATGGCGGGGGCGATGGAAATATTTTTGCACAGCAACTTAAGGCCATGCGCGAAGGTGCTGATATCATTATTGCTACTCCAGGTAGGTTGATGGCTTTGCTTACATCTTCCGGTTCTGTTGATATGAGCAGCATTCAACATTTGATTTTAGATGAAGCCGATCGTATGTTGGACATGGGTTTTTATGATGACATCGTTCGTATTATTTCATATTTGCCTGCACAACGACAAACCTTATTGTTTTCGGCAACCATGCCTCCTAAAATTAGGCAACTAGCTAATAAAATTTTAAATGAACCTGAGCAAATCAATATAGCCATTAGCAAACCTGCCGAAGGTATTTTGCAACAAGCTTATATGGCATACGATACTCAAAAAGTAGCATTGCTTAAGCATATACTTACCGAAAAAGAACACAATAGCGTAATTGTTTTTGCAGGTACCAAAGAAAAAGTAAAAGAACTCGACCGCGAGTTGAAGCGATCGGGATTAACCATTAGGGCATTTCATAGTGATTTGGAACAATTGGAGCGGGAAGCGTTGATGCGTGATTTTAGAAGTAGGAAAGTACAAATTTTAATTGGTACAGATATTCTTTCAAGAGGCATCGATGTAGATGGAATAAGCCTTGTTGTAAATTATGATGTTCCGCCCGACCCGGAAGATTATATTCACCGCATAGGACGTACTGCTCGTGCCGAAAGTACCGGCACTGCAATTACATTTATCAACCCACGTGACCAACGCAGATTTTTTGAAATAGAAAGCCTTATAGGCAAGGATATTCCCAAATTAGATTTGCCCGTAGAGTTAGGAGAAGCACCTAAATATACACCTGAGAGTTCCAGAAATGCAGGAGGTGAAAAGAAATCATTTGGAAAACGTCATTTCAAAAAAGGATCCGGCTCACATCGAAAACCGCATAACGGTGGCAAAACGGGAAGTGGTGAGGCTAAAGCATAATTTGTGTTTTCTCATATTATTGAGAAGTCTTAATTGTTTTTATTGTTAATCCGAATGCCTTCAGGTGTGTAATCAACAGGTAAATATTGTTTAGGTATGGTGGTGTGGCTACCGTCACGATGTGCCTGATAATGTGGCGACATGATTTCTAATCCCCTTTCATTAAAAACATCTTGTATGTTCTGATGCATATCGGAATACAGTTGCTCCATTCTTTTTGCAACCTTGGTATATCCATTAACCTGATATTCTACATAAAAATCATTTAATGCCCGTTGTAACACAAACGGTTCAGGGCTGCGCTCAATTCCTTCTGTTCGTCTAGCAGCTTCTATCATCGCGCTGTGAATCTCTTTCCATGGCGTATCGTAGCCTATGGTTATTGATGTGTGCACAATCACACCATCTTTCTCTTTTTGTGTCGAATAATTAATAACAGAGTTTGATAAAATAGATGAATTCGGAATGGTGATTTCTTCTTGTTTGGGTGTAAGCAATCGGGTATTTAGCATGGTTTTTTCAATCACATCGCCACTAATCTCACCAATTTTTATGCGCTCACCAATCTTAAATGGACGCATATAGGTAAGCACTATACCTGCAATGATATTGGTTATGGCTGATGATGAACCCAAAGATAGCATGAGACCTAGAAATACGGATATCCCCTGAAAAGCTGGACTGTTGGAGCCAGGCAGGTAAGGGAAAATCATGATTACAAAAAACACATATAATATAAAACGTAAGAGGTTAAATGTGGTGTTAGACCACTCTGCATAAAATCCAGGTATCTGGATTTTACCGGCTTTTATTTCATTGGCAAAAAACCTAAGCAAATTAATAAGGGAATTAATGACAATCCAAATAATGGCAATGGTAAATACATTAGGCAAATACAATAAAATGGCTTTCCCCATATCTTTTGCGGGTGAAAGAATCCAATTGATTAGTTTTTGGGTTACAATTTGTGTTTCAGGAAAAATATTGAAAATAAATGGCAATGAAAATGAAACAATGAAAAATAGGACAACCCATCTTAATACATTCAAAAGTTTTTGTATGATAAACAATTGCCTACCAACACTAAGAAAGTTAAATCGTGTAATAGACCAACTGTCAATTTTTTGCTTGGCCAAATACCTTAGTTTCTTAAAAAACCACCCTGTAATTTTTATTAGAAAGAACAGAATAAATAATAATAGTAGCAAACTAAATAGGCGTTCAATTAATAGCTCAGGCCTATGCTGTTCTCTTTGTTTTTCTATGATAGAAACTAGTCTTGCACAAACAGTTTTCGCATATTCATTACGATTAATTGAATCAGGTACATCAAAATCAAATACAGCAAATACCGGAAAATCTTGGCCATACCATATACCCGTGAATGTATTGTCTTCAATTAAATTAATTGAATCGGACTGAAAATTTCTGTTTTCGTAAAGGATATTAATGTTTCTGCTGATATGCTTTGCACGGTCTTCGGGTCTTGTTGCGCCAAAACTATTAGTAAAGCTAAATACAGTATCGTCATACAGTTTTACGGCATATGTCATAGACGTATCCGCTTGACTTCTTAAGCTAAAAAATGTGATGATAAATAAAATGAAAATACGCAGATTTATTTGCATAGGGTTATTTTATGATTTTTGCAATATACAATTCATCATCATATGTTGTCATTTTAACTATATATATCCCTTTTGAAAGTGATGTTATGTTTACTTCGGAAGTAGGTAAATACTGTTCAAACATTAATTTGCCAGACAAATTTTGTACAATTATTTTTTGAAAGAAATATTTGAAGGTAAGTACAGTTTTTCTGTTACAGGATTTGGAAATATGCGAATTTCCTGAGAGTTGTAAATTCGATTTATCACATTTGATGATCCGCTGGCTGAAGCAAAATAGGCACTGATTAATGGTCCGTTTTTAACAAACCTCAATACGGGATTCCGGTGTTTGCGTCAAACCAAATCATTTCTTCTGATGCTGTTCCAATGCTTGTTATGTAGGTACTGTCAATTTGTTTGGTTCGAATTCGATACACATTGTTAATTGTTCCATGTGGCAATTGTAAGGTTCCGTAACCGTCATAAATCCAATAGCGAGTTACAGAGTCTGTTGCATTAGTTGGTTGAGTGGGAATAGCAAATTGTTATATACGATTACATAGGCTATCGCCAAAATTTAAAGGAAATGATAAGTATGGATAACTTGGCCTTGCCGCATAGCTGGTAGATAAATAAAATCCATCCAGGTACAAGGTGTCTTTGTCAACGGAATACGAATAGAAAATGTCTCTAAAAAAAGTAGTGAGTGCATATTCATTTATTTCAGAATTACTAAATGCGGTATGGCTTTCTTGCGAACCTGCTTGGAAGATATATGATGTTGTAGTAGCTGTCCATCCATTATTGCTTAAGTTCCAGTTGTGATTTGAAACTGTTTGCGGAATGAAACTTTCAAATGTTTCTGAATTAACGGCAAATCCAAGTTTTGAGCTATCATTTACTTGAAAGCAGTTAGAAGCAGTAAATACAGGTTGCGCAAATATTGCCATTGGTGCAATAAATGAAAGTAAGTGGGTAAGACGTGATTTCATGATTAATCATTGTTTAGTATTTCAAAAGTATGAAAATTCGAGTTTTAAATAATATCATTAGTTACAACTAAACGATACTAATTAAAACTAATAAGTTAACACGATTATTTTATGAGTATCAAATTGATCTTTAGTTTGATTTTGTAAAATGTTTAATGGACTTTTCTCCTAATCTTTCTTTGCAATGGTATTGTTAATTTAGGTTATATTTATGACAAAATTATTTTTTTTAAATTTAGATGTCTTTTTCATACAATTAGGCAATATTGCATTCCAAATATTTATGTAATTATATGATACGGATTTCAATATTTTTTTTCATCATCTTTGCAGGCTATAATGCCCAAAGTCAAATAATCATTTCATTGCTTTTTGGTGAAAAATTAAACTCACCTAATATTGAATTTGGAATGGACGGAGGGCTAAGTGTTTCCAATATAAACGGACTGGACTATACAAGTGATAAATGGGAGGGTGAACGTGGTAATTGGGCCCGAACATTTAATCTAGGTTTCTATTTTGATATTAAAACAAAAAATCCATGTTGGTTATTTCACACAGGTCTTATTGTAAAATCCAATATGGGTGAACAGAATTTGCCTACCTATTTTGTAGGAAATGCATCACTTGATACCGTATTTCAGGATGGAGAAGTTTACCGTAGGCTCAATTATTTCAACATGCCAATAATGATGAAGTACAAAATTAACAAACGTTTTTTTATTGAAGGCGGAATTATGCCTGCGTTGCGAACCAAAGGTAATGATACTTTTACTAAGGAAGTGGATGGAACGGAGCTTCAATATACAAAGGATGTTCATAATGGATATCACAGACTTGATTTTGGAATGATTGGCGGATTCGGCTATCGTCTTATGGGTGGCAATGGCTTGAATTTGGGGATAAGATATTACTATGGAATGATAGATATTGCCATTAATGATGCAACCCCAAATCAGTTTAACCGTTGCTGGTATTTTAATGTTGGCATACCGATAGGTGCTGCTAAAAAGAATAATTAACGAAATATGATGTTGATAAGGTAAAAAGGCCCAAACATTTTCAATATCTTTGCGTCCCATGTCTGACAAACCCCTTATTTTAATTTCCAACGATGACGGTATTACCGCGCCCGGTATCCGTGCACTTGTTGATGCTATGAAACCTCTTGGTGATTTAATTATCGTAGCACCCGACAGCCCCCAAAGCGGTATGGGGCATGCAGTAACTATTAGCAAACCACTTCGTCTTGATAAAACAGATATTTATGGTGATATACCTGCTTACCAATGCTCCGGAACTCCGGCCGATTGCGTGAAGCTTGCAGTTGATAAAGTGTTGCACCGTAAACCTGATTTGTTGGTTTCAGGAATCAACCATGGATCAAACTCGTCCATCAATGTATTGTACTCAGGCACCATGAGTGCCGCTATGGAAGGTGCAATCGAAGGTATGCCTTCGGTTGGTTTTTCATTGTGTAATTATTCATATGATGCAGATTTTTCATTGGCAAAAAGTGTTGCACAGCGTGTGGCAAAAAACATCATTCAAAACGGACTTCCACAGGGAACGCTACTGAATGTGAATATTCCCAATGTGGCGGATACCGATTTTAAAGGATTGAAAGTATGTCGACAAGCTATAGCCAAATGGCAAGAAGAATTTGATGAACGCAGAGACCCAAACGGACGTAGATACTTCTGGCTCACAGGTAAGTTTATTAATATGGATAAAGGTATTGATACGGATGAATGGGCACTGGCAAATAATTTTGCATCGGTGGTTCCTGTACACTTCGATCTTACTGCTTATCATGCCATGCAAGCTTTAAACTCATGGGAACTTTCTATCTAATCTCTTTTTTATGAAATTCATTAAAGACCATTTACTTACAGGTGCAATTTCTGGAATAATTCTGCCATCAATAGTTATTCTTATTTTTTATAATATAAATTTCTCACATATCCCTTTTCAGAAATTTATAACAGAATCAATGAGTAAGCAATTGCTTTCGCCTTTATTAAGTGTGTGTGCGGTGGTTAATCTTGGATTGTTTTATTTGTATTTAAAGTTTAATTATTTGTATTCAGCGAGAGGTGTGATAATGGCAACATTGATTTATGGTGTGGCAATTTTGACACTAAAGTTTGCGCAATAATTCAATCTCACTATATTCGCAGTTGATTTTTTTAAAAGGGGGGATTAGCCTTACACAAAGATGCGGAAATAGAGCGCCTTATATTTAGTAATGAAGTAAAGATGTTAGAAAAGTTCTTTTAAAAAAAATAAACAAGGGGGATTAGCTTTCCGCAAAGATGCGGAACTAGAGCGCC
>CAYSBE010000033.1:0-21691 GCA_964429245.1 uncultured Bifidobacteriaceae bacterium
GGCAGGTAGGCATCATAGGTAATTGGCTACACAAGTATCGTGGAATGAATGGAGAAAATCAAGCGCAAAAATGGTCGCTTATAAAATGGACCAACTGCTAAATTTTTATAATGATGCGCAGATTGAGCCTACGTGCCGTTAGGTAATTGGGCACAGCCCAAGTGCGACCTTCCACATCCTGTATCCACAGGTACGAAATGGTATTATTGATATCAAGCAAGTTGAATACTTCAACACCCACCAACAAATTGCGTATGTTTTTTTTCCAACCGGTAGTATGCGGTTGGTTTTCATCCACAACGGTTTTTAGGAATCCAATATCTACCCTTCGGTAAGCCGGCATTTGCAGGGTATCTCCATATCTGTTATTATCAGGCGGGCCAAATGGCAAACCACTGCCATACACCAAATTTAAATACATGCGAAATGAAGGAAACTTTGGCAAATAATCTTGAAACATCACACTTACATTTACGCGTTGGTCGGTTGGTCTCCTCACATATCCGGGTTCTATTTGCGCTCCGGTTGATGGGTCGGTGATGATGGCATTTTCTATTTTTTCTTCTGTTTTTAGAAAGGATAAGCTAATCCAACTTTCGGTTCCCGGAACAAACTCTCCATTCAACCTCAAATCTAATCCGGTGGCGTATCCTTTTGCACTGTTCTCGGCATAATAACGGATGCGCACATTATCAATTTCGTATGGAATTAAGTTATCCAATTGTTTGTAATATACTTCTCCAAATAATTTAAATGGCCTGTCCCATATTTTTAAATTCATATCGCCACCAAGTATGTAATGTATGGAGCGTTGTGCTTTTATATTTGGGTTTAGCGTTCCCGAGAAATCTCTGAATTCCCGATAAAATGGTGGTTGGTAATACACCCCAAAAGCTGCTTTAAGTATGATATCTTTTCTTCTACCACCCTGAATTGCTCCTGAAGCAACTCCCCTGTTGTACGCCCTATTGGGTTCGAAAGAAAACTGAAACCGCGGACTGATGACATTTTCATTATTGTAACTCCACCAGTTTGTTCGAATGCCATACGACAATATCATGTTGCTATTGCGGTTGAGCAATTGGCTGTTTTGAATATACCCACTCAACCGAATGGATTGGATATCATTTTCAGAGATGATGTATTCAGGTAACACCAACTCCCCATTGACTACGGAAGGTTTAGCAAAACCCAATGAATCGATAAATTGCCATTCATTCAATTTGTCGGTAATTTGTTCGGCCTGTAGTTGTGCTCCCCATTGAATTTTATGAACACCCACATCATGAAACCCCCTGTGACCTACATTATACACGGTAGCAAAAAGTGTATTTCGTGCGTTGTCTAAAAAGTATCCAACCCCTTTGCTGGCTTTTGATTTGCCAAAATTATCCGAACCAAAATCGGTTTCAACTTCTTCCAATCGGTAAGCTCCTTCTACGGTAAAAAATTCGCGTTCGTCACTGTAAAATGCCGAAGTATACAACTTGAGTAATGTGCGATTGGTGGGTCTGTAACTAAGCGATAGTGCGCCAATTCCTGTTCGGTATTCCATTAAATCGGAACCGTTGAAAAACATGGTGAGTTTGAGTGCCGTTTTTACGGTTCCAAAAACCGTTTCTCTTTCTTCAGGCACTACCAAATACCTGTTTTGGGCATAGCTACCTAAAAAACTCACACTCAAATTATCTTTTACATGCCACGTAAGTAAGGTTTGCACATCTGCAAATGAAGGTCGGTAATCTCCTTTGGTATCAAGTGATCCTACCAACAATTGGTTGGTCCAATAGCGTGCGCCAAGCAAGTAGGTAAATCGTTTGTTATCCGTTGCTCCTTCCACATGCGATTGAACTCCAAGCAAACTCACATTAGCCGTAGCGCTAAATTTTTTAGGCTCTCGGTATTTTATATCCAATACCGATGACATTTTATCGCCATACCTGGCTTCAAATCCCCCGGCACTAAATTTTACATTCTGCACCATTTCGGTATGAATAAAACTCAAGCCTTCCTGCTGCCCTGCTCGAGGCAGAAAAGGTCTGTAAATTTCAATATCGTTTACATAAATGAGGTTTTCGTCATAGTTGCCACCACGCACATTGTACTGCGAACTCATTTCGTTGTTTGAGGAAACCCCCGGGAGGGTTTTCAGTACAGTTTCAAAGCTGCCGGATGCATTTGGCAAGGTAGTGATGGTTTTGGGGTCAATAATTTGCATGCTCACTTTTTCGCGGTCACGTTCATCCGACACAACATATTCGGTGAGTACGAGTCCATAATTCATCCGCACATTGAGTTCATATTTTTCGCCCTCGCTTAAGGAAGGAACCATAACTATGCGGGATGGTTTTCCAAAGTAGGAAAATGCCAACTCAATTTGTTGCCCCGCAGGAATGGTAATTTTATATTTTCCAAATTCATCCGTTACAACTGTTGTTTTACCTCCAATAATAGTTACACTTGCGCTGCTTACTACTTGCTTTAATGAATCTGTAATGATGCCAAATACGGTAGCTTCTTGCGCATTGCTAAGCAAAGGCAGCATCAAACAGGATATGAGTAATTTTTTGAGCAATCGCACAATGTTTATGAACGGATATCAGGCGTTTTGCGTATGTGGATGCAATTTTTTTAGCGATTCAATGACTGCAAGGGGATCAGATGCAGAGAAAACATAATTACCGGCAACCAACACATCTGCACCTGCATCCAATAATTTTGGCGCAGTGGTATTATTTACACCGCCATCAATTTCAATAAGGCAGTTGCTGTTTCGTTGAATAATCATATTCTTTAATTCGGAGCACTTGGCGTAGGTGCGTTCGATAAATTTTTGTCCGCCAAATCCCGGGTTTACACTCATCATACACACCAAATCAATGTCTTCAATCACATCACTCAGCAACTGTACGGAAGTATGTGGGTTAATTGCCACTCCTGCCTTCATGCCCTCAGCTTTGATTGCCTGAATGGTGCGGTGCAAATGTGTACACGCTTCGTAATGAACCGAAAGTACGGCTGCCCCGGCATCTTTAAATTCTTTGATGTAACGCTCGGGTTGAACAATCATTAAATGCACATCCAAAGGTTTTTTGGCATGTTGCTGAATGGATTTTAATACCGGAAACCCAAATGAAATATTGGGAACAAATACCCCGTCCATGATATCGATATGAAACCAGTCGGCCTGACTCTGGTTAATTAGTTCTACATCTCGTTGAAGGTTTCCGAAATCAGCCGAGAGAATGGAAGGTGCAATAATTGGAGCAGTCATGCTGCGAAATTAACCTATTCTGCGTTGTAAAAAAGCATTTTCAGGCTTTTAACGTACTGATAATCAAATCTGCCTGAGGTGTCCAATCTGAGTTGGACGCAATAAGCAGGCCTCGAACATTTACGGCTTCGGCTGCTTGCATATCTCTTGGCGTATCTCCTATCATCCATGATTGGGTTGCATCAATATGGTATTTTGCCAACGCTTTTTCTATCATCAATGAACCTGGTTTTCTGCAAAGGCACTTGCCAAAATCGGGATGATGCGGACAGTAATAAATGTCGGTAAGCACTACTCCATTTTCAAGCAATTGTTCGGTTAATTTATGATGTATGCGCGCAAGCACAGATTGCGTGTATAGCTTCTTGGCAATACCGCCCTGATTGGTAATGACAATAAGCATAAAACCCTCATCAGCAAAGCGTTTCAGGTTACCGACAACATGTGGAAGCAGTTCAAACGCTTCATCGTTTGTCACGTATGCTCCGAGTTCTTTATTCAACACTCCGTCTCGGTCCAGAAAAATCGCTTTGTTCATATCGTTGCTAAATTAGGTGTTTAGCCTTATTATTGAACAAATTTCAACCATTTTGCATCAGAATATCGTCATCATACCAACTTACAATGAGAAAGAGAATATCGAATCCATTATTCGGGCGGTAGCACAACTTCCCGTGAAGTTTGATATTCTTATTGTTGATGATGGCTCTCCGGATGGAACCGCACAGATTGTTGCTTCACTGCAGAACGAAATTTCCGGACTGCATATTCTGAATCGCAAAGAAAAAAATGGATTGGGCACTGCCTACATCGCAGGTTTCAGGTGGTGTTTGGAAAGAAACTACGATTATATCTGTGAAATGGATGCTGACTTTTCACACAATCCAACTGATTTACCCCGCCTATACCAAGCCTGTGCCGATGGTGCAGATATGAGTATTGGCTCAAGATACGTTACGGGAGTAAATGTGGTAAACTGGCCTATGATACGGGTTATGCTTTCCTACTTTGCTTCAAAATATGTGAGGTTGATTACCCGATTGAATATACACGATACCACAGCAGGTTTTGTTTGCTACAGCAAAATAGTATTGCAAACTATTGATTTGGATCGCATCAAATTTAAAGGCTACGCATTTCAAATAGAGATGAAGTTTACCGCATGGAAACATGGATTTAAACTCATTGAAGTTCCCATTATTTTTACCGACCGAACCAAAGGCGAATCCAAAATATCAAAAGGAATCATACAAGAAGCTGTTTGGGGAGTATTGGTTATGAAAATAAAAAGTTGGTTTAGGAAATACCCGGCAGCTTAGGTAAATATTTCAACACAACCTGATACAACACGGATGGGTAAAATGGCTTTGGAACCAAATCCTTAATATCTGTTTCGTTCATTAACTTCTCCAATTGTTCATCTTCAACTGATGATGCAGAGAAGGCAACTACAGGTAAATTGGGTTGGATTTGATGAATAAGTTTTGTGGCTTCAAATCCATTCATATCACCCAAATGAATATCCATAAATACCATATCAGGTTTCATAGAAGTAGCCATTTCTATGGCTTGCTTTCCTGAGGAAGCAACCTGAAGGGTAACACCCCATTTCGAAAAAATTTGACTCACTGCGTATGCACTTAATTCATTGTCCTCTACCAACAATATTTTAGCCTGAATAGGTGCGAATACCTGATTTGTATCGGATGTAATTAAATTGAGCGTTGCTTGCTTTGGCATTCGGCTTTTTTCAAATATCAGCTCAAATGAAAAAGATGACCCTTCACCAATATTGCTTTTCAACTCAATCTCACTTCCAAGCAGTTCAATAATACGTTTGCAAATAGATAGCCCTAATCCTGTTCCGCCATACTTTCTTGTTGTGCCAAAATCTGCCTGCTCAAATGAATCAAAAATCTTCTCCTGCACTTTTTTATCAATGCCTATTCCGGTATCAGTTACATTAAATTTGAGTTTCAAAAAATTACCTGAATTACTCACTACACTTACATCTAAGCATACCGAACCTGACTCGGTAAACTTGATGGCATTGCTTAATAAATTTGCCAGCACCTGACTAAGCCTTGTTTGGTCACCGATTACTTCTCCTTGAATGGCATTGTCTGTTTGCAGGATATATTTTAATCCTTTCTCATTTGCTTTTGCTTGAAACAAGTCAAAATGTTTCGGCATAGTCTGGCTACATCAAAGGATACATTTTCAATCGCAAGTTTTCCTGATTCGATTTTACTTAAGTCTAGTATATCATCAACCAACGAAACCAAATGTTGGGTTGAAGATTTTAATACCTCAATATGTTTTTTCAGCGTATCGTTTATATCATGCGTATCAAGTAAGTATACTACAGAATTAATTGCATTAAGCGGTGTTCTAATTTCATGACTCATCATTGACAAGAACTGACTTTTTACTTGCGATGCAATCATTGCTTTGGTTTCAGCCTCTTTTATTTCTAAGTTCTGTAATTTAATCGCTTCATTCTTCTTCCTTAATGCTTTCAATAACCGCATCCGTATTTTGCTAAGGTATATAAGGTATAAAGCAATTAAAGAAACAACAACAATAATGATGAGGAAAAATATTCTTTGCTTTTTCTGTAAATCTAGTTCTGTTTTTTGTTCTTCAACTCTTGAATTGGCAAGTTTTAATTAATACTTCGATTTTATTTGTTCTATCTCAATATCATTTTCCGCATTAATTATTGAATCTTTCCCTTCATGATATCGCTGATAATATTCTATCGCACGTTTAAAATCATTCTGGCGCTTGCTTAGCTCATATTTATTCCTGTAAGTTTCTACCGCTTTATCAGCAAATTTGTATGCTTCATTTAATTTATTAGCCGCATTCAAATAAAAGGCAGCACTATCATATTTACCCAATGCAATAAATGCTGAGGCCATATTATTGTAAGCCCCCGCAACGCCATTGATATCATTGCTATTGGCTTTTTTTGACAATGATAAACGATAATCTTTTAAAGCATCTGCGGGTTTCCCTAAACTTTCAAGTACATCTCCAATATTGTTTAAGGTATACGAAATTTCAAGTTCTGAGGCATTGATGGCGTAATCATTTTTTAATGTGGCAAAATAAAATTGAAGGGATTTTGAATATTCTTTATGCTTGTTTTAGTGCAGGCCTAAGCTATTATAGTCTGGAGAAATACCCTTTCCATGATTAGCTTTTAAAAACAAGTCTAACGCTTTCAGAAAAAGATACCTTGCTTCATTGTGTTTTTCTGATAATGATTAAACAATCCAATGTTCAAATAAGCATTCCCCATACCAATGCGGTTTCCTGTTTTTGGTAAATTCAAATAAGGAGAAATAATAATTATTGACAGCTTCCAAATAATGCAGGCTATTTTCTTTTACAATACCTCTGTAGTTAATACATCGTGCGTAATCATTAATGGAATCTGTTTCTTTATAAAACTCTGCCGCGATTGTGTAATAGGTTATTGCCTCTTCATATTCATAACGGGCTTCATACAATTGTGCAATTTTTTCATTTATTTCACCTATACAAGTTGTATTACTGCTTTTTTTGTAGCGAATCAACACGCTGAGTAAGCAGTTGTATGCAAACAGTATCGGTTATGGAATCCTCACAATTGGATAGCATCTCATATGATTTTACAACATGTTGCGCTCCTAGATAATGAGAACAAAAAAGTAATATGATAATGATATACTGTTTCATTTGCGAATGCAATATAAAAAAAGCCTTTAACAGAAGTTGTTAAAGGCTTTTTATATATCCGAAATATTAAATTCTATGCAAGAACAATGACTTTATTATTTGAAGCTTCTACTACTCCTCCTGATATAGCTATTGTATCAACTCCTTTGGCTGATTTTACAACCACATTTCCTTTGGATAAACTGGAAACAATAGGAGCGTGGTTATTCAATATCTGAAAATTACCTGCAGCTCCGGGTAAGGTGATTGATTCTGCCTCTCCACTGAATAGCGTAGAATCGGGTGTTATAATGTCAACTTGCATTTTTATTATTATTTAGCTTCAGCAAGCATTTTTTCGCCTTTGGCAATAGCTTGCTCAATTGTTCCTACTAGGTTAAAAGCTGCTTCAGGCAAGTGATCCAATTCTCCATCCATAATCATGTTAAACCCTTTAATGGTATCTTCAATAGAAACTAACTCTCCCTTTAATCCGGTGAATTGTTCAGCAACGTGGAATGGTTGAGACAAGAAACGTTGAACACGTCTAGCGCGAGAAACAACCAACTTATCATCTTCACTTAATTCATCCATACCAAGGATGGCAATAATATCCTGCAATTCTTTGTATCGTTGAAGAATTCCTTTTACGCGTTGGGCACAATTATAATGTGCATCACCCACAATTGCAGGTGTAAGAATACGTGACGTAGAGTCAAGTGGATCTACTGCAGGGTAAATACCTAATTCAGCAATTTTACGGCTCAATACGGTAGTTGCATCTAAGTGGGCAAATGTAGTTGCCGGAGCAGGGTCAGTCAAGTCATCTGCTGGCACATAAACGGCCTGTACAGAAGTAATTGAACCACGCTTGGTAGAGGTAATACGTTCCTGCATTGCACCCATCTCGGTTGCAAGAGTTGGTTGGTATCCTACCGCTGATGGCATACGTCCCAAAAGTGCCGACACCTCAGAACCTGCTTGGGTAAAACGGAAGATATTATCAACGAAGAAAAGAATATCGCGGCCACCTGATTGCTCATCTCCATCACGGAAATACTCAGCTACGGTTAGTCCTGAAAGGGCCACACGTGCACGTGCGCCTGGAGGTTCGTTCATTTGACCAAAAACAAAGGTTGCTTTTGATTCCTTTAATTTTTCATGATCAATTTTATCTAAAGGCCAGTCGCCTTTTTCCATTCCATGCAAAAACTCATCTCCATATTTCACGATTCCTGCTTCTATCATCTCACGCAATAAGTCGTTTCCTTCGCGGGTACGCTCTCCAACACCGGCAAATACAGAGAAACCATCATAGGCTTTAGCGATATTATTAATAAGTTCCTGAATTAGTACGGTTTTTCCCACACCTGCACCACCAAACAAACCAATTTTTCCTCCTTTGGCATATGGTTCAATAAGGTCAATTACTTTTATACCGGTAAACAGGGGCTCAGATTGGGTCGACAAATCTTCAAACTTTGGTGAATCGCGGTGAATCGAACGATCCTCTTTCACATCAATTTTCGGCATTCCATCAATTGGATCACCTACTACATTAAACAATCGTCCTCTGATTTCATCTCCCACAGGCATTGAGATTGGTTTGTGCATGTGCACTACTTCCATTCCCCTTACCAAACCGTCTGTTGCTTCCATCGCAATGGTACGAACCATGTTTTCACCCAAATGTTGCTGACATTCAAGTACTACGCGCACTCCGTCTGCTTTGTCTACATATAGGGCATCATAAATTTTTGGTAAATTATCCGATTCGTCTGAAAACCTAACATCAACTACGGGTCCAATTACCTGAGCTACAACTCCTGATTTTGACATATTTACAATAATTAAGATCTATAAAAAGTGGTGCAAAATTAATTTTTCTATAGATAAATCAAACCTTTTTAAAGGGTTAAATTCGTATTTATATGAAACTACCTGTTGACTTTTACTTACAACCTGATGTTGTGCAGGTTGCAAAAAGCCTTTTAGGCAAATTGTTGATAACTAAGATTGGCAAACAAATTACCTCAGGAATTATTGTAGAAACTGAAGCATATGCCGGTAAAATTGATAAGGCGAGTCATGCATATGGCGGTAAACTTACCTACAGAACCCAAACAATGTATCAATCAGGAGGAGTAAGTTATGTGTACTTATGTTACGGCATTCATCACCTGTTTAATGTTGTAACAAATGGAGAAGGAATTCCGGATGCGCTATTGATAAGAGCAATAGAGCCTATAGATGGAATCGATTTGATGATGAAACGAAGAAAGCTTGATTCCAATCAATTAAAACTTTCGAACGGACCGGGTGTGCTTAGCCAGGCATTAGGCATTCAGATACATTTCAATAATTATAAATTAACCGGAAATAATATTTGGATTGAAGATACCGGACATTCCATATCACAGGATATGATTATATCATCTGCGAGGGTTGGTGTGGCATATGCCGGAGAACATGCACTGTGGCCTTATCGATTTAGAATAAAGGATAACAAGTGGGTGAGTAATGCAAAGTAAATTACGGTTCTATGAACAGCGCTTTAAGTTCAGAAGCGTCCTCTGGTTTCATTTTTCCGGCTAAAATTAATCGTAATTGCCTTCTTCTAAGTGCACCATCAAATCGTTTTTTCTCATCATCTGTTTCAGGAACCAATCCTGATACCTTAACAGGTGCGCCATTTCTATCTAATGCTACAAAAGTATAGTAGGCCTCATTGCTCTTGAATTTCTCTCCACTTGGAATATTCTCAGCCCACACCTTTATGTATACCTCCATAGAAGTATTAAACGAACGGCTAACTTCTGCTTCGAGTGTAACCACATCTCCCAGCTTGATACATTTACCAAAACTCACACTGTCAACCGATGCCGTTACTACCGTTTTACCTGCATGCTTTTGTGCCGCTATTGCTGCTGCAATATCCATCCAATGCAATAAACGTCCTCCCATTAGGTTGTTTAAAGTGTTGGTATCATTAGGTAATACCATTTCATTCATGATAGTTCTTGACACACTAGGCGATTTTGATTGATCCATTTACTGTCTATTTTGAACAAAGGTATATTTATTCAAATGACAATACATAAAAAAGGCTGCTATTGTTAAATAGCAGCCTTTATAAAAGAAGATTGAATTTTTATTTTGCTCTGATAATGGTGCGTGTAATCACTTCATCATTAATTAATACACGTACCATGTAAGCAGATGAGGCCGTAGCAAAATCTGTTGCATCCAATTCAACACTGTGGATTCCTTTATCCAAAGTTCCACTGTTTATGGTATGCAGTTTTCTGCCGGTCATATCATATACTTCAATTTGTACATCTGCATTGTTACTCAATTCAAATGACACATTGGTAATATCAGTAAATGGATTTGGTGAAATATTAAACTTCATAGAAGAAGCCAATGCGTCATTCAATCCAACTCCATGGTTTACGGTTACCTGATCGTTTACTACCCTTTCGCATCCATTTGCATCAGATACCGTAAGTGTCACATTATATGTTCCACCTCTAGTATATTGATGTGTATATGGAATTCCACTTCCCGATTGGTTGTCACCAAATGTCCATCTGTAGCTTGACAAGTTTGCAGGTGTGGCTGTAAAGGTAATTTCACCATCCCAAGGATTTCCTGTAACTACCGTTTTATTAATGGTTACGGGTGGCACCTCTGTAGCCGATACCGTTCTTTCGGATGTATCACTGCATCCAAAGTTGGTAGTAGCGACAAGCCTTGCATTGTAGTTTCCACTTACACTGTATGTATGTGTTGGGGTTGTACTTGTTGACGTATTACCATCTCCAAAGTTCCAAGCGTAGGTTAACGTTTGTTGTGAAGGCGGTGTAGATACGTTGGTAAATACAATGGCGTCAGCTAAACAGTTTTGTGTTATTACGTTAAAGGCTGAAACCGGTTTTTGGTTTACTGTAATGGCTTGAACTGCTGAGTCAAAACAACCGTTTGTAGACTCTGAAGCTATTAACTTAATTGTGTATGTACCTGCAGCACCGTATACTTTAGATGGATTTGCATCTATAACGATTGGTGAGTTGTCACCAAAATCCCAAGCAAATGCAACGTTTGAAAGTCCGCCAGCAAAGGTGGTTGTATTGGTAATATTCAATACATCAAACTGACATGCATTGGAAACAGTAAATCCTGCATTTGGAGCATTGAATACTGTAACTGAAGCTGTAGCAGAATCTATACATCCAAAATTAGTTTCTACTATAAGTTTCACTACATAAGTACCACCAGCTGGGTAGTTATAGGTTGGTTGATTTGACAATCCGATATCACCATTTCCAAACTGCCAAACACTACCATAAGTATTGTTTGGTTTCGAGCTATTGATTACTGTTGTATTGTTTACAGGAAATAATGTGCCTCCACAATGTGATTGAGCCGTAAATGCAGCATCAACACTTGGGAATACATAGAAACTGGTATTTGTATTATTTGTACATCCCAATCCATTGGTAACATTAAGCGTAACGTTATAATTGGTATCTCCGGTTGGGAATGTAAATGTTGCGTTGTTATTGTTATCTGTTCCCAAAACAGTGTTCCCAAGTCGGAAAGTCCATTGTGATGAATTAATCGTACCAGGTGTTGTGTTTGTGAATGCGATTGGACCACCTGCACATGCCCTTGAAGTTGTGTAAGAAACTGTTGGCGCTACAAGTACTGTAACATTTGCTGTATCAGAAGATGCAATGCCAAATTTATTGGTTGCTGTTAACTTCACTACATAATTACCTGGGGCAGCATATGTATGTACCCCATTAAAGGTAGTCGCTGTGTTTCCGTCACCAAACTCCCAGAAATAAGTGATAGGTTCTGTATTTGGTGAGAATGTACTGGTATTACCAAAGGTTTTTTGTGTTAATGCACAGAACGTACGTGAACCAAATACCAAGAAATCAGCTGTAGGTGATGATGTTACTTTTACCCATCTTTCAAATACTGAATCGCAATTTGATGGTAACAAACGAATTGTTAAAGTAACCCTGTACAAGCTATCATCATTAGCAGCACTTGGCGTAATGACATACTTTGCATTTACAGAACCAGATGGCGGAGTAAATACAGCACTGTTTGGTACTGCACCATTTACTGTTTGAGCAGATACATTTACGATAGTCCATCTTGAACCATACTGGGCATTCGTGAAACCTGATGGTGGATTTACATTGTAAGTAAGTACATCATTTGGTTCAGCTCCATCCGGGTCATTGAAAGAACCTATTCCAAATGAACCATCAAATGG
This sequence comes from uncultured Bifidobacteriaceae bacterium, assembly GCA_964429245.1. GTDB lineage: Bacteria > Bacteroidota > Bacteroidia > UKL13-3 > UKL13-3 > CAYSBE01. The sequence goes on from CAYSBE010000033.1 coordinate 12,270, forward strand.
AGTACCAGCTGTTACAAACGGTCCGCCAGTAAATTTAGGAACATATACTTTGATGGTATCATCCATAACATTACCACACAGAGATAATTCGTTGGTATACACAACTTTAATATACAATGAATCTTGAAGTTTGTGCCATGCCTTAATATTTAATGTTCCATTATTTCCAATTACATTGGCTGAAAGGGGATCAATTGGATCAAATAAGTTTGTTAGTCTGTAGCTGTATTTATCACTCGTTCCTGCTATATTCAAGCTAATTGAATCGTAAGCACAAACATTTGCAGGGTTTGGCGTAACCAATAAATTAGGTGCATCATCAAAGAAGACGATGCTATCCAAAACGATATTGTTTCCACCGCGAGAAAATGCTTCAAGTCCGAAACGGAACCCAACAACACCTACATAGTCACTTAAACAAATATCAATTTGAGTATATCCCGGGAATGCAAAACTATTGTTTACCCTTCTGATGGTTCTTAATGGAACACTCCAAGGACTACCACCTATTGATATAACAAAGTTAACACTGTCATTTAAGGTTGGCACATCCGCATTTTGCGAAATTAATAGCCTTAATGTAGGTTGCTTCAAAATTGATAAGTCAAAACATGGAGATATTAAACGAGAACCCGTTCCAACAGGTAAAGAAGCAGCTGGGAACAATGCAGCTTTGATACCCGTATTCGGACCAAGTATTGGAAGATTACCTGAACCGAAAGAATTTAAATCCCAACCACCACTTCCACTAATTTGCTCTACTACCCATCCTTGCGTATTTGGTAAATCGAAGCCATAAGTAACAGGGAAATTACTAAATATGGTAGACAGAGAAGTATAACCAGTTTGGGGGAAAGTAGCATTGTATGCAAACGCAGAACCATCATTTATAGAATACCTATATTCAATAGAACTGTTTCCTGCTTGAGCCGGGATTGTAAATGTTCTATTATATCCACTAACAGTTGTAGCTGTAACTGGGATATCTGCACCTCCATTAACTCTGTAGTATAATGTATCCGAAACAACATTACGCTCAATAACACGCATACTGATGGTATATGGTCCATTGCTACATCCAAGGTTCGAAGTATAATTATATACAAGTGGAGCAACCGAATCTGGATAAGTCCCTATAAAATCATTTGCTCCAATACAAGGAAAAACAAACGAACGTGCGTTTCCAAGAATATCGTTGGTTACGGTTGTTAGTGGCTGTGCACTACCATATACAGCAGTTGCTGCACCGTTAGGTATAATAAGGTTTGTATCTGTTAGAAAAGGTGTAACAAAATTAAACGACTGTGTATCCATTAATGTAAAACTACGCATGGCTGCCATGTTAGTTATAAAAGTTGGAGTAACAGCTGCATTTCTTGCAGCTATTCTATTGTTCGCATTGGTTGCTCCTGCGAAGTAGGCATTATTATCACTAAGTCCAAATATCTGAAAGTTTGACCCAACTACAACCGAATAAGCATTAGCTGTTCCAGCAGATGCTCCTAAATTATTTTGGAAAATATTGTTTCTGGTTCTAACCCCTCCTCTGATAAAGCTATTGAACATTAATGCAGCAGAGGCACCTGTATTGGTTACCGAATTTGCCGGTCCAAGATTTATGCTATTGTAAAAAATATCCAAGCCCAAGTCTGAACTATTCGCTGTCGATTCTACTAATATTCCAATTGGGTTGGCAACGTTAACTGCACTTGCTGATGCTGTACCTACGGATTGGATTCTTGAAATGACGTTGTTAATCACACGCGTATTGCGGAATTGTCCACTACCAAAGTTCATTCGTATGCCATATGCTGCCGCACTGGTTGATACGATTTTGTAGATATTGTTTCTACTAATAGTCATTCCAGAGTCAAGTGATAATGTAGTAGATGCTACGGTTGACAATTCAATACCGCTAATATTGTTGAATGCACCAACAACCATGTTGCGGATTACGTTACTGTCAACCAAAGTTCCAGCTTGTGAGCTTAAAAACACTCCGGCTGCACCTGTTAATCCACCAATATAATTTGTAGCTGCTGACCCTCCCGGAGCAATATCACCACCAATGATGTTTCTTACAATTTGTCCGCTGCGATCCTGCTGTCCTGCGGTTCCTGCAAATCCTCTCAGGTAAATACCGTTTCTTACGGCTCCTATAAAGTTGTTTTCAATTCGGTTGTTGTTATTCAATCCTGAGATAGGATTTGAAGGAGTAGATGCTAAACCTCCAAGGTAAATTCCTGCAAAAGTAAATGGTGCTGAAGTGTTTGAAGACCCAACAATATTACAATTCCTAATTGTTACGTTACTAACTGAAGCATTTAAAGGCGACATATCAATAACTTTTATTGTGTTGTTGGTAGCAGCTGCAGGTATTAAGAAGGTAATATTTCTGCCACCACTGCCATTGTTTCCATCAATGGTAAAGAACGAACCTCCTTGAAAACGGAACAAACTTGAGTTGTTAACCAATAAAATTGGATTAGCTGTTATTGTATCGTTTCTACCAATATCTGTTTTTAACGTAATCACCCTGTTTATGTTCATTCTTGGATAATCCAAGAGTGGTGAAATCAATGTGTCGCCTTCACCAAGATAACCTGAAGTAATAAGTAGGGTTATTGGTTGAAGTGGGAAGAAGCCATCTACACCATTTGCATTGATGTATTGTACAGCTTGATTAATGGTAGCAAAAGAACCAATGTTTGGTAACGTTAATGTTGGTGGATTATAAACACCATTAATTAAATATACTCCGTTACCCATTAGCGGTGAGAAAACCTGATTAAATTGAACGGCTCCTATACAAGTAGCTGCAGTTGGTCTTACTGTTCCATAAATATCCGTTGTAGCTCCTGTAACAGGGAATGCTCCGTTAAATATTCCACCTGCAAATGCTAAATCAAGATCAGGCAACGAATCATTTAAGAAACGAGGTGCAAAAAAGAATGAGCCATTTTCAGCTTGTGTAAATGCTCTCCATTCCGTTAATGAAGAATACAAGGTTCCATTATTGTTTGATGCACCAATAAAGTTCGTTGAGTTAGGTGCCGAAGCGTTGTATGTGTTAAATACTGAGTTACCATTTGGAGTTGCAAACGGATTAACGTTTGATACCACAAATAGGCTGTATGCATTACCACCAAGTCCTGTATTTCTTCCTAGTCTATTTGAAAATATATTGTTCTTAAAATCCAATCCACCTCTAATGTTAGCACCAATGTAAACACATGCTGATGCACTGTTATTGGAAAGTGATGTCCCGGCCAGATTAATGGTGTTGTTATACATAATCACTCCGATATTGTTTAGAACGCCTGCAGCATCAATGGAAACTGCAGCCGGATTGTTTACTGAATTTGGAGTACCGGCACCGGTGCTTCTGATTGAGGCAAATGAGTTATTTATTAACCTGATGAACCTAACATCTTGCGTGCTTAAGTTAATCCTAACGCCATATATTGTTTGACCGGTTAATGTAGTTAGGTTATAGAAAAAATTCTTAGAAATTAAAATGGCAGAGTCTGGTCCTTGCTCGCCAAATGCTTCCAATCTGACACCAGCAAACTGATTTGATTGATTTGTTGTCGATATGGTATTGCGAATAATATTGCTATCAATTGTTGAAAGCACAATTGACTTAAACATAATACCGGATTGCTCAACCTGATTGGTTACGTTTCCACCAATATAGGTGGTAGCGGCTGCACCTCCCGGAGCAATGTCACCTCCAATTACATTTCGGTTAACTGTCCAGTTTACGTTTTGACCGCCTGCTGCGTTTTGTCCTCTGGCAAATACCCCATTTCTAACTGCCCAAATTCTATTGTTTGAAATATTGATATTGTTGTTTCTACCTACAACCGAACTTGCGTTTGGAGTTGTGGTACTTGGAGGTAAAAGCAGTCCATGATAAATACCGGCAAAAGTAAATACGTTGGTAGTATTTGAATTACCCACAATTGTAACATTTTGAATGGAAATATCTGTAGTAGATGATGTATCAGTAGAAGTGATAGCAATTACCCTGTTTGATACGCCATTGGCTGCTGTAGGCATGGTAAACCAAAGGTTATTTTGCCCAGGTAAACCTGCACCATTAATTCTCATAAACCTTGTACCGAGGAATCTAAAAACGGTTGTGAAGTTGTTTTGGCTTATTGTAGAAGGAATGGTAATCGTATCATTATGTGTGGGGGCTATACCTAACTCAACCGGACGATTTACTGATGACCCCGCAAAATTAATAACTGCCGGAATAACTCTGTTTTCTTTAGGATATCCTGGTTCAATTTGTAATCTTACAGTACCTGTTCCTGTCACACCAAAGTTATTCAAATATGTAATCGCATCTGCAACGGTAGCAAACGAACCTGTTCCGCCAGCTCCAGATGGCAAGTTGTTTATACCATTAATGGCATATACCTGTCCTGCAGCTAAAGGATACCTAGCTGTGCTTAAGTTTGGAGAGAATTCATATGCGCCAATAGATGGAGTAGAACCTGAGCGTGTATTGCCGTTAATATCTGTAAATACCCCTACACCAACACCCGCATTTCCTAACGTAGAAGGAGCTCCGTTAGCAATGGCCAATGTACTGTCATCGTTTCCAATAAACGGAGGAATGGTCATGAGGGTATTTGTTGCGAAGGAGATGTCTTCCCATTCTCTGATGTTAAAACGATTTCTGTTATAAATATTAGCCAATGCCACATAACCTCCTCTAAAGTTGGTTAAATAAAATGCATTATTTGAGTTTGTAGAGAAAGGAACTTGAGATCCTAAAACTGCAACACCATAAGAAAATGTTGGATTTCCTGTTGCACTTAAGGCTCTTCCGTCAGCAACACCAATCAAGTTGTTTTGAAAATTTATTCCACCACGTACTGATCCAGCAGTAACAATAGCTGCTGAAATACCGCCTGAAGTTAATGTATCAGATGCCATATAAATACTGTTGTGGAAGATTGAATAACCAAGATCATTTCCATTGTCTTCAATCAAAATTCCGATAGGATATATTAACGAGGCTAGCGTAGTTGATCCTGCTGTTGCAGATATCCTAGCAATTGTATTGTTTGTAATTCTGATAAATGAGGGTAATGTTCTTAATCCTAAATTACTACGAATGGCATATATACCTTGTGAACCTTGTGTTGTGTAAAGGTTGTAGAATTTATTTCCATTAATGGTTATGTTGCTATCAACTGAAACATTTCCACCTTGAGCAGATAATTCAATACCTCTAAAACCTCCGATACCTGGTAATGAGTTGCGTATGATATTTCCCTGAATGGTTGTATTTGCTTGGGCTGACAATAAAATACCTCCACATCCATTGGCTGTGTTTCCGCCAACAAATGTTGTTGGTTGAGCCCCAAACGGGGCAATTGTACCGCCAATGATATTGTTACGTACTACCATTCCCAAATCATGGTTATTGGCGACAGTAGATATACCACGGGCATATACTCCATATCTTACAGCTTGGATTAAGTTATTTTCTATGATGATATTTTGGCTTCTTCGGTTAGGGTTAGCGGGGGTTGCAGAAGTACCTCCTACATAAACTCCCGCAAATGTGTTAATTGCGGTTGTATTACTATTACCTGTAATCACGCAATTTTTAATGGTAATGTTTTGACAGCCATTTTGACCAACACCATTAAAATCAATAACTTTAACTGTTGCGGCTGTTGCACCTGCAGGCAATGCGAAGAATAAATTCCTTTGCCCTGGTGATGATTCACCATCAAAAGTAATAAAGCCAGCCCCATTAAAACGAAGCAATGCTTGTGTTCCTGTTACAGATCCTGTGGTAAGTGTTAGAATATTTCCTGTTGATGGCCTTACAACAATAGGGCGGTTTATAGACATAAAATTGTACGCTCCTGTTGTTGTACTTCCAATACTAATTACAGTTGGCTCTACTCCGGTGTAGCCTGGAGCCAGTAAAATTGTTATTTGCCCTATTGTAGTTGGATCAACTCCATTTACGGTAACGGCATTAAAAATACCTGTTGTATTGGTGTAAGCCCCTCCACCGTATGCACCCATTAAGTTTGCAAAGGTATCTTTGGGAGCAGCCAAGTCATTTCCCGTACCGTCAACCACATAAGTTGTACCACCTTGCAATGGTGCCTGAGCTTGTGTTTGGAACCCAAACGCAAAAATTCCGGCAACAAGTGCCATTGATTTTGCCAATCGTTTTGTAAGTGTAGTGTTAGTTCTCATATATCTATTTTAGTTAATATTTCTAAAGTTACGTAAAACCAAAGTTTGAAAAAAAAAATCAAAAATCAAACATAATATATTCTTTTTTTACAAATCGCTGTATTTCACCCGCAATAACGGCAGTATTTTATTTGACTTGGGTCTTATTTTTTCTTTCCACTTAAATCCTTTTAGTCTCAACTCCTCGGGTTTGAGAACATTTAATGGATGGAAGATTGCATCAGGTTTCGTAATAAAATTGGCTCTGCTAATTTTATTATCCGTAAACATAAATTCCATTTCGCTGCAGGTAATCACATTTACTCCCATGTATGCTGAGTCATCATCTTTAGCATAGTAAATACTTTGGGCATTTCCTGATGCAAACATGTAACTGATTTTACTGTCATTCATTCTTCCGTTCATGTTTCTTCCTACCAATTGGTTGAATTCTTTTGCACCTTCTCTGGAAATTAAAAATCCATTTGACCTGAGTTTAAAAGAATCTAATAAATTATTGTTAATAAAAAGTAAAATAGTATCTGATGTAATTTGATTGACTCCCGACCAAACAATCGGCTCAATATACAAATAAATTGCAGAATCATTTTTAATATAAACGAGTGAATCGCAAACCGCCTGTAAATCCGACTTGAATATATTTACTTTATGAAAGCACCTAACCATTTCTTCTTGTATAGGCGTTTCTTTAAAGTACTGAATGGTGTCGCAAACGATGTACATCGAATCTTTGTCCATATATTTTTTTACAACAGCATCCTTTGTAACGGTGAAAACGCCTCTTGATCCAATCATTTCTGCATGGCTGCCATAAAGTTTCGTAGCATTTTTTCTATCCAATATTTTCACGGTTCCTTTAGCTTTGCCATAGTTGGTTGGCTTCACGTAATAAATTGTGTCAGCATTTAAAACCATATCGGGATTGGAAATGGAGGCATTGATAAATAACTGTGAAATTTCCTTGTTGGTATCGTAGTTTCCTTTCTCGCAGTATAGGGTATCTTTCTCCCCATACATATGAGTTGGGCCTGCGTAATATGCCATTCTTGTTTGTGTATTGTATCTAAGCGAGTCGGTAAACACTTTGTATTTTGATGAGAGTAAGACCACATCTTTTTTAAAAAACATTAACTTATCATTAGCATAATAATACCCAATTTTACTTGTTAGCGAATTTTCATTCGAAATAATCTTCCCGCCTTTAGCATAATATCCCTTATTGGTATTCATGTCAAAATCCAAGCGGTCGGTGGTCAGTAGCGTAAGTCCATCTTTCATTGTTACCCTATCTTCTAAAACTGCTTGCCTTGTATTTCCAAAATAAGTAAGTTTATTTCCTGTAAATGTAAGGCTGTCATTATGGTTAATGCGCACATTGCCGAAGGCTTCCACTTTGTTATCTGATTCGTATTGAAATGCGCTGTCGCAATACAACATTGTATTTTGTTGTTTAAATTGTACATCTCCAAAAAGCATTCTCACTTTTCCTGATTTCCGCTCATCATATTGAAGGGAATTGGCATGTAGTAATTCGACTGTTTGCTTTTGCGCACTAACGGTTAATGTTGCTACACATAATACATAAAAAAAAAGGAGATTGGTCTTACGCATATAAAAAGTCAAATCTAAATATTAAAATCTATTTTTGAATGATGATTAATCAGGAGGTTTTTATAAACAGATTGACACAGCTTGGAATTGCTAAAAATCATACGATTTTAGTAGCATTTAGTGGGGGCATGGATTCCGTTTGCTTGTTGCATTTGCTTCATCATAATGGCTATCAAGTTTCCGCAGCACATGTCAATTATGGCCTTAGGGGTGACGAAAGCAAACGGGACGAATTGTTTGCAATTGATTTTTGTAACAGCCTAAATTGTCCAATATATACTTACATAGTAAATGATATTTCTACCTTAAAGGCAACCGGAATAAATCTTCAACAAAAAGCCAGAGAAATAAGGTATGATTGGTTTCAGGAACTAAAGACTAAATACAATTTTGATTTCATCTTAACTGCACATCATGCAAATGATAATGCTGAAACTGTTTTATTAAATATCATTAGGGGAACCGGTATTAATGGACTTGTGGGAATAGCTGAAAGCCGCGATGATATCAAAAGACCTTTACTGACTTTTTACAGAGAGCATATTAGGTATTATTTACAAGCGCATAATCTTTCGTTTGTAGATGATTCAAGTAATGCCTCGAATGATTACAATAGAAACTTTTTACGTCATGAGGTTTTTCCACTTTTAGAAAAAGTAAATACACAAACGATAAAACACATAAATGATTTAAGTACGTTATCAAGCGTTTATCATTATGCATATAATCAACTGATAAGTGAATTTATCAAACTCCATGTGAAACAACTGTCAATTGATGAACTAACTATTAATATAGAATCGCTTTCCATTCCTGTAGCATACCTGCAATATATTCTTCACTCTGTTTTGTCTCCGTATGAATTTAATGCCGAACAATGCAAAAATATGGTCAGAGTTTTACCAATTCCTGCCGGCAATCAGTTTTATTCTGATACATACTTAGCAACTACTTCATACAATCAAATCCATATTTCTCCTAAATTTAATGACAGGGTTGTTCAATTACCCCAGTCTATTTCGCAATTGCCTTTTTATTTCAACAATGAATTATTTAGTATAATCATTGAAGTGGTTGATTTTACAGATATTGGTGAATTAAACTTGCCAGGGACACTTTATTGCAGTTGTGATAGCCTAAACCAATTGTCTCTTGCCGTTCATGAAATCGGTGATAGATTTAAACCATTTGGCATGCGTTCCCATAAAAAAATAAGTGATTACTTGATTGACAAAAAAGTGCCACTTCATCACAAAAAACTGATTTACAAGCTTACTTCAAATAATAACATTATAGCCTTGCTCCCTTTTACAATTGATAATGATGCTAAAGTCGAATCAAGCAGTAAACACATACTTAAAATAACCCTATCATAAAAAAGGCGAACCATGCGATTCGCCTTTTTTGGGGTTTATGTTGTTAAAAGTAGATGCTGCTTATTTCATCACCGTCACTTTTGCATGGTAGCTTTGTCCGTTGTGGGTTAATACCATGTGGTACATGCCCTGCATCTTGCCGGTCATATCTATCGCTGTGTCTTCTGCTCCTTCGCTAATCTGTTGGGTTAATACTTC
>CAYSBE010000034.1:0-21539 GCA_964429245.1 uncultured Bifidobacteriaceae bacterium
TCCAAATAGGAAGTGGTGTGCCCCAATAGCGTGAGCGAGAAAGATTCCAATCAACTAAATTTTCTAACCAATTGCCGAACCTGCCTGTACCTGTATGTTCAGGCTTCCAATTTATTTGCTTGTTAAGTTCAATCAGCTTGTCTTTATAGGCTGTGGTTTTAATAAACCAACTTTCCAACGGATAATATAAAATTGGCTTATCTGTTCGCCAGCAATGCGGATAAGTGTGTTCGTATTTCTCTTTCTTAAATAGTTTGCCTTCTGTTTGCAATTTTAAAATGATGCGCTCATCAACACTCAGGTAATTAAGTTTTGAAGTGTCCTTTATAATACCACTTAGTTTGACTTTTTGAAGTTCAAGTGACATGGCTTTTTCTTCATCATTGAGGTATGCTTCTTTCACAAATTCTTCGCCATACAAGAAAAGATCATCTTTCACTTCGGGCAAAAACTTTCCACGTTTATCAACCAAAGTTAAACTGCCAATGCCGTTTTGTTTAGCCACCCTAAAATCATCAGCACCAAAACTTGGAGCAATATGTACGATGCCTGTACCATCTTCTGTGGTCACAAAATCACCCAAAATGACTTTAAATGCATCACCATTATCTACGTTTGCAAAGGACAATAATTGTTCATACCTCAACCCTTCCAGCGCTTTCCCTTTTACTTCCTTATTCACTTCAAAGGGTATTAATTTATCTCCTTCTTTATAGCTATCCAAGTTTAGTTCAGCCTGCTCCGGTTTGAAATATTTCGAAACAAGTTCTTTAGCCAGAATCACCTTCACCTTCTTAAAGGTAAATGGATGGTACGTGTCAATAACTGCATAATCAATTGTTGCACCAACGGCTAATGCCGTATTGGAAGGCAAGGTCCAAGGCGTTGTTGTCCATGCCAAAAAGTATACATCACCCTCAAAAGGAGCATCAAGGGCTTTGAACATAGCCACAGCTGTATTGTCTTTTACATCTTTGTATGTACCGGGTTGGTTTAATTCATGCGAACTAAGACCTGTACCTGCAGCGGGTGAATATGGTTGAATGGTATATCCTTTGTACAACAATCCTTTGCTGTATAGTTGTTTCAATACCCACCAAAGCGATTCAATGTATTTATTTTCGTATGTAATGTACGGGTCGTTCAGGTTTACCCAATACCCCATGCGTTCGGTAAGGTTATTCCACACATCGGTAAATTTCATCACATCCTTGCGGCAGGCTTCGTTGTAATCTGCAATCGAAATTTTTTTTCCGATATCTTCTTTCGTAATGCCTAATGTTTTTTCAACCTGAAGCTCAACAGGCAAACCGTGTGTGTCCCACCCTGCTTTTCGCTTTACTTGGAATCCTTTTAGGGTATTGTACCTACAAAAAATATCTTTCACGGTGCGGCTCATCACGTGATGTATACCCGGCATCCCATTGGCACTTGGCGGGCCTTCATAAAAAACAAAAGGCTTTGCACCATTGCGATTCTCAATGCTTTTATCAAAAATATGCTGCTCATTCCAAAACCTGAGAATCTCTTCTTCAAATGCCGGAAAATCAAGCTTTTTATACTCGTTGTATTTCATAATAAGCTGTCAATATTTTTGCAACAACTGTATTGCAAAAAGTTGGTTTAAATAAAAAAAGATTGCGAAAATAGGTGTTCGGATGTATAAATGAAAGACTTAGTCATCTTCCTCACTATCAGATGGCTCAGGCTCCAATTGCACCAATGCGGCATCCAACTCATGCTTGTTGATACGTTTTTCAAGCGAAAGCAACAATGAAGGAAGAAGAAGCAAATTCATAAGCATGCCAAAAATCAATGATAGCGAAGTGAGTATGCCCAATGCTACTGTTCCACCAAAATCGCTGGCTGCAAAAATGATAAACCCACCAAACAAGGCTATAGCAGTATAGATAATACTAGGGCCTGCCTCTCGTAAACTTTCAGGAATGGCAATGCTCATATCCCAATTATGCTTTTTTAGTGAATTCCGGTATTTGGCTAGGTAATGTATGGTAAAATCAACCACTATTCCATATGCAACCGAATAAATAATAATAGTTGATGGTTTTAATCTAATGTCAAAAAAGCCCATTATGCTGAAAGTAAATAACAACGGAACGATATTGGGGATAAGGGATATCACTACCATTTTCCAGCTAAAGAAAAGAAATGCCATCATAATTGAAATTAAAACGAGGGCTGAAATCATACTTTGAGACAAATTTTTTACCAGGTAATCATTTCCTTTAAGAAAGATGATACTCGTTCCAGTTAGTTTTGTCTCGTATTTTTCGGGAGGAAAAATTCCATATACTATTTTTCGAACTTTTTCATTCAACACTTTCATTTCTACCGAGCCAATATCGGCCATTTGTATACTTACACGTGCTATTTGAAAATCTTTATCAACCATGCTTTTCATGAGGCCTTTTCCGGCATCCGAGTTTTGAGGCACATAACTTAATAGCTCCGGTATATCCAATGCAGCCGGAAGGATGAAAAATCTTTCTTCCCCATCATGGTATCCCTGATTCGCAAATTTTAAAAAATCAACCATGGATACAGGTTTTGAAAACTCCGGCAATTTGGATAACTCACGTTGTAGTTTGTTCATTTTTTGCAAGGTCACCAAATCTTTCACTCCTCCTTTTCGCTTCGTATCAATAGTGATTTCAAAGGGCAATACTCCTTTGAGTTCCTTCTCAAAAAATTTTAAATCCGTATATACTTTATTTTGCTGTGGAAGATCATCCACTACATAACCTAAAGTTCGAACTTTACTGCTGCCATATATGGCTATGATAATGAGTAATGAGGTTACTATGTATACCCATTTTCTGTGTCTGTAAACGATCGCATTACAAATATCCATAACAGCCCTTAGCCGAACGTTATCTAAATGCTTGGTATGACGAAGTTTAGGTGGGGGCAAATAGCTATATACAATTGGTATAAATACAAGAGATACTACATAAATAATAACGATATTGATACCGGAAATTACTGAAAACTGATCCAACATGGCACTGCCGGAAAAGCTAAATACAACAAAGCCTATGGCGGTAGTAACATTGGTAAGCAACAAAGGCAATCCGTTTTTTGAAATTAACCTGATAATTGCAAGCATTTTATTGCCATGCGCCCTGAACTCTTGGTGATATACATTGAGCAGGTAAATACAATTTTGAATTCCAATAATAACAATTAGGGGCGGGATAAGACCGGTAAGTATGGATATGCGGTAACCAAACAAATGAATGCTACCAAGGGTGCAAAACACACCAATTAATACAACAATGAGCGAAAATACAACTGCAGAGATAAACTTGAAAAAGATGAAAATAAATAGTGCGGTAATGATGATGGCCAAATACGTAAATATTTTAATTTCATCTGCCACTTTGCTGGCCATAACCGTACGCACAAAAGGCAAGCCCGAGTAATGCATTTCAATCTTATTGTCTAGACCAAATTGGTTGCACATGTGTTCAATGTCATTTACCAATGCTATGCGGTCTTTAGAATCGAGCTTTTGCTTGTTTAGTGTAATGGCAATCAATGCCACATCTTTATTTTCGTTATATAACAAGTCCTTATAAAAAGGCATAGAAAAAATCACATTTCGGATAGAATCCATTTCAGCATCAGAGTTTACAAAACCTGTTAACAATGGTTTGAGCTCAAGTAAATGCAAGGAGTCATTTCGATAAGGCGTTAATATATTAGCAACTGAAACCACATTTTCTACGCCTTCAATCTGCCTGATATCGCGTGTAAGCGCATACAAATGGTTAAAGAAATCTTTTTCAAATAACTTATCCGTCTGCACACCAACTGCTAAAATATTTCCGTCCTCTCCAAACATTTCTTTAAACTTTACATAGTCTATGAAATCCGGATCGTCATTTGGAACCAATTTAGCAAAGTCATAAGCTAATTTGACCTTTGTGGCCTGCCAGATAAAAAAGCCCGAAAACAATCCCAACGAAATAAGAATGGCCAATCGGTTGCGAAGTATAATTTTAGCTAATGAGTTCCACATGAATGTATCAAATTAAGATAAATATTGGGTTGGGCGAAAGTAAAGATATATTTTGATATGACATCTCTAAGAAATATGAACACATGGAAGTGCTATCGAATAATAATATTGCTTAATTTGCGTTGCTTCAAAACATGAAACTAAGGTTTACCTTCATATTTATATTTATCTTTCAATTGCTTTTTGCCCAAACAACGGTTCCAGGTGTTGAGGGTTGGCGCATACATGCCTCTTTTCGAATCAACAACGATCTTACTCAAGCTGGAAAGGAAATAGTAGTGGGTTCAGAAAATTCCATGTTTCTGCTAAACACTGAATCTCAGGAACTGCGTGTTATCTCAAGGGTTAATGGCATGTCGGATGTATCTGTAAAAAAAGTATTGTTTGATGAAACATCCCGCTCCATTGTAATTGCATACAACCAAGGGAATATTGATATCTTTCAAAATGACTTCATCACCAATATTCCTGAAATAGCTAATCGTATCATTATTGGAGGAAAGAATATCAACAACCTCACCTCTCACAAAGGAAAGGTATATCTCGCCTGCAGTTTCGGAGTAGCTGTAATTGATATGCAAGCCAAACGAATTGCAGATACCTATCAAAATATTGGTCCTGGAGGCTCAATACTTGAAGTATTTGACATCGCTTTTTACAATAACTTCGCCTATATAAGTACCCCAAGTGGTATTTTCCGTGCAAATGAGAACAGCTTCAACTTAAGCGATTTTAACTCATGGACCTTATTTCGGCCTTCATCTGCATGCCAAGAACTGGAATCGTTTGGAGGATTACTTTATGCAGTAATTGACTCAACACTCGAAACTTTTGACAATGCCTTATGGTCACCGGTCATAGGATTTTCAGGCATCCGCATGTATAGCATGAAAACTGCCAATAAAAAATTATTGCTTAGCTTATTCACTCAATTAGCTGTATTTGATGAAAACGAGCAAGTTATTTCGTTTCCAAATATAAAAGGTGCCAGGGCTGCCATTTTATCTTCAGATAACTACTATTATGCATTAATCGATGACCAAGGTTTACTCAAGTTTCCTGCAAGTGGGCAGCCAATTGATTATATTTCACCGTCAGGGCCATACGGCTCATTTGCCCAACGTATCAAATACCACGATAAGAAATTATGGATGGCCGGGGATATTGTAAATGGACTTGGCAGTGATGGTGGTTGGGGACCTCGTTTTACAGGAAATAAAAACTACATGTTGCAAAACAATACCTACAAAAATTATAGGGGAACCGATCCGAGAATTGATGCTGCATGGGATATAATTGACGTTGCAATAAATCCTTTAAATGGCAATGCTTTTTTTGCTTCTTTCGGAACAGGTTTGATTGAAATGAATGAAAACCAAGTTGTCGCTTTTTATGATACATCAAATAGTTCGTTGGGTAAATTGAATTTTTCCAACCCGGGTTTCAGACCACTATACGTAAGTGGTGTTGATTTTGATTTTAATGGAAATTTATGGGTGAGCAATTTTGGTGCAGTAAAGCCAATATCTGTTAGGCTAGCCAATGGCAATTGGCAATCATTTGCATTGCCTTCGAGTATCAATACTGCATTTGGTTTCATCACCTGTGATGATTATGGAAATAAGTGGCTCATCAATACACGAGGATTAGGATTGTGTGTGTTTCGAGAAAATAATATATCAAACTCATTTGATGACCAAGTAAAAGTACTTACTACCGAAAAGCAAAATGGAGCACTGCCCAGCAATAATGTGTTTTGTGTAACCAATGATAAGAAAGGAGAGCTTTGGGTAGGTACTTCTAAAGGTTTATGTATATTTTCCAATCCCGGAAATGTATTTAAAGCTGGTGTTGATTTTGACGCCCAACAAATTGTTATTAAAGCAGGGCTCATATTTAGCAATTTTTTAGATGATGTCCCAATATATTGCATCAAGGTAGATAATGCCAACCGCAAGTGGATAGGCACCAGCAACGGTGTATGGTTGGTTTCAGCCGATGGCTATACCGTAATACGCAATTTTACCCGATTAAACAGTCCACTTTTGGCTGATGCCGTTTACGAAATTGGTATTGATGAACACACTGGTGAGGTTTTTTTTGTTACCGAAAAAGGAATTGTTTCTTACATGGGAACCGCAACAGAAGGTGCTGAAGATTTTAGCAATGTTAAAATATACCCAAACCCTGTAACTCCTGATTACAATGGCGCAATTGCCATCACCGGATTGGTTGAAGATTGTTATGTAAAAATTACTGACCTAAGCGGCAACCTTGTATATGAAAATCGAGCGAATGGAGGCATGCTCACCTGGGACGGAATGAACTACTCAGGGAAAAAAGTGGCTACTGGAGTTTACCTCATATTTGCAAGCGACAGTGAAGGTTCGCTTACACATGCTAATAAGTTGCTCATTATTCGATAAATTTCCCAAATGTCGTCAACCAAAACGCAGGCTATTGTTATTCGCCACACAGCATTTAGCGAAAACAGTGTGATACTAAAATGCCTGACTCGTGAACATGGTTTGGTTTCATTTATGGTAAACAGCATCAAATCAAAAAGTGCAATTGTAAAACCTTCTATGCTTTTTCCGCTCACTTTGACCGAACTTGATTATGCATACCAATCAAATAAAAACTTGTTGCGCATAAAAGAAATCAAAGCGTCACCTCCTATTTTTTCCTTACACACGGATATGGTAAAGATGTCGGTTGCCCAATACATTGCCGAACTTATTCATCGGCTAATTAAAGATGAGTTTCATCAAGATGAAGCCCTTTTTGATTTCTTGTTTACCCATATTCAGTTGCTTGATTTAATGGAAACTAAAGAGGCTGCAAATTTCCCCGCTTATGTTACTTGTCAAATTTGTGGTATGATGGGTTATAGCCCCAAAGGAAGTTATTCTCATTTAAGCAATAGCCTTAACCTGCGCGATGGCTTATTTGAGCTGTATGATGAACGAAGTCCTTACCATATTAGGCAAGAGTTAAGTAAATACCTGTGCGATTTCTTTAGCATGAATTATGATCAGTGCAAACAGTTGCCACTAAACCGCCAAGAGCGAAATGAATTGATAAACGAAATGTTGCGGTATTTTAGTTTTCAGTTAAATACCAATTTTGATTTGCAATCGCATAAAATACTAAGCGAATTGTATCAAGATTAATATGCACGTGCAAATAAAACCCTTTGAACACTTGGCTTACCTGTTCGCACACATGAGCCACTTTCTTGTTTATTGTTAAGCGGAATACAACGTATTGTTGCTTTGGTTTCCTCTTTTATCAGTTGTTCGGTTTCTGACGTTCCGTCCCAATGGGCAGATACAAATCCAGCTTTGCCATCAAGTACTTCTTTAAATTCATCCCATGTATTTACTACGGTGATATGCTCATCGCGATAATCAAGTGCTTTTTGGTAAATATTATTTTGGATAGCATCCAGCAGGTGTTCTATCTTATTGTCGATATCCACGATACTCATGCTTTGTTTTTCTTTTGTATCCCTGCGAGCCACTTCTACCGTTTGGTTTTGCACATCGCGCGGACCAATGGCTACGCGCACGGGCACACCCTTTAATTCATGGTCGGCATACTTGTAACCTGGCGACAAATGATCACGGTTATCTAATTTTACTGAAATGTTTTTGCCAAGTAACTGCTTACGAATTTTTTCAGCTACTTCCATCACAGCTATTTTTTCTTCCTCTTTTCTAAATATTGGAATAATAACAACCTGTATTGGAGCCAATCGAGGTGGCAAAACCAATCCTTCATCATCAGAATGCGTCATGATGAGCGCGCCCATCAATCGGGTAGATACACCCCATGATGTTGCCCATACATATTCCTGTTTATTTTCTTTGGTGAGGTATTTTACATCAAATGCTTTGGCAAAATTTTGACCAAGAAAATGCGATGTACCCATTTGCAAAGCTTTGCCATCTTGCATCAATCCTTCTATGCAATAGGTATCTAATGCTCCCGCAAATCGCTCATTAGCTGTTTTTACACCTTTTATTACAGGTACAGCCAAAATATTTTCTGCAAAATCTGCATATACTTCAAGCATTTGTGTGGTTTCTGCTACCGCCTCGTCAGATGTAGCGTGAGCCGTGTGGCCTTCTTGCCACAGAAACTCAGACGTACGTAAAAACAAACGGGTGCGCATTTCCCATCTAACCACATTGGCCCATTGGTTAATTAAAATTGGCAAGTCTCGGTAAGATTGAATCCAACTGCGGTAGGTATTCCAAATAATGGTTTCGGAAGTTGGTCTTACAATAAGCTCCTCCTCCAATTTGGCTTCGGGATCTACTACAATTTCTTTTGTGGTTTCATCTACTTTCAATCGATAGTGTGTTACCACAGCGCATTCTTTTGCGAAACCATCAACGTGACTGGCTTCTTTGCTAAAAAATGATTTTGGAATAAATAATGGGAAATAAGCATTTTGGTGGCCTGTGGCTTTAAATCTGCGATCAAGCTCTTGTTGCATTTTTTCCCAAATAGCATAACCGTATGGCTTAATTACCATACATCCCTTTACATCACTGTGCTCAGCCAAATCGGCATTTTTTACCAAGTTATTATACCATGCTGAGTAATCTTCGCTGCGTTTTATCTTTTTAATATCCATGCGCTGTTATTTCAATTGAAACGGTGCGCAAGATACATGCATTTAGCTATTCTAAAAAAAGTTATATAAATGACCTCATCAGATTGAAGCAAGCACAGATGAACTGATTTGTATTACCGAAATGTAGGTAAAAAATATGATTAAGAATCATGTTCGCCCACAGTAAACCTCTTACCCTCCGTTGCCAATTCCGTATTTGGGAATTCATCTCGTGCTTCATTAAGCAAGACCCTCAAATCGTCATACCTTGATGAGAAATGACCGATAAGCAATTTCTGCGCATTGGCCATTTTGGCAATTTGGCCTGCCTGCAATGCAGTACTATGCATGGTTTCAATTGCTCGCGGTAACTTGTCGTGTAAAAATGTGGCTTCATGATAAAGCAAATTTACCCCTTCTACTTGTTCGGCTACCTTTTCATTAAATTGGGTATCACTGCAATAGGCATATCTTAGATTTTCAGTTGAAGGTCGGGTAAGGATTTCATTTAATACCACCACTTTCCCATCAGGACTCACATAGTCTTTGCCTTTTTTTAAATCTGTGAAATGGGTAAACGGGATATGAAATTTATTGCAGGCATCAATATCCAATCGTTTTAGTTTATCATGCTCTTCAAATAAAAAACCGGTTGTGGGTAAGCGATGATAAAGCGGAAAGCTTGTAACCCGTAATGTGGTATCTTCAAAAATGACTTCCCTTTCATTGGCTTGTGTGACATGTTTAATGATGGGAAACCTAAGTTCTGTGTCTGAATGCTTGATAAACAAATCAAGTAGTTCAAACAATTCTTTTGGAGCAAAAATATGGAGAGGTTCTTCGCGATGTAAAAGATTCATTGAGAATACCAACCCCGGCAATCCCAATATATGATCGGCATGCACATGGCTTATAAAGATGTAGCGCAATTTCGACCTTTTGAGTTTATACCTGCGCATTTGCATTTGCGCTCCTTCCCCGCAATCAATCATCATGTATCGATCAACCATTTTCAAATATTGACAGGATGTAAACCTATCAATGGTTGGAGTTGCTGAGCTGCTGCCTAAAATCGTAAGCTCAATACTCATGCGTTGTCATTATCCAAAAGTTGTTTTTCCAAATGATCCATAAACACAAAATCTATCGCCTCAATATCTGTAGGTATAAACGTAATATCTGCTTTGTTAAACAAACGGGTAAAGCTATTCTCAGCATGGGTAATAATAAGCATGCCACCCTTATCCTGTAATTCCAATCCAAGTTTAATTAATTCCCTCACCCCATCTGCATTGCAATCTGTTACTGTACTAATATTTACAATCACATAGGTGCTGCTGCTGGCCGCTTCATGCAAAACCTTCTCACGTAATGCAGAACAACTATCTTGATCCATCAGTTCTATTTCAGGTTTTATAATGGAATATTCCGATTTTTTCTCTATAGAATAATTCATATGATTGCTAATAAATTGAAGCGTAAAAGTAACAGATTGTTCTATTTTTACAAAAAATAAAACACCACACCAAATGATAAATAAAATAGCATTGATAACAGGTGCCACTTCAGGCATTGGTGAGGCAACAGCTCAGAGGCTTGCTGCAGAACAGTTTAATCTTATTATTACCGGCAGAAGAGTTGACAGGCTTGAAAAATTAGCAAACTCGCTTAAGGAAAATTTTGGAACATTATCTCTATGTGTGCCTTTAGATGTTAGAAATGAGCAAGCAGTGAAGATAACTATGGAAACATTGCCTGAAGCTTGGCAAAAAATAGATGTTTTGATAAATAATGCCGGACTTGCCAGTGGATTAAGCACACTTGAAGATGGTGATATCAATGATTGGGAAATAATGATTGATACCAATTTGAAAGGACTTTTGTATATGACTAAACATACCATTCCGTTCTTGAAACAACAATCCTTTTCTCATATTATCAATATTGGATCAATAGCAGGTAAAGAGGTATACATGAACGGAAATGTATATTGTGCTACCAAACATGCGGTGGATGCACTCAGCAAGGCCATGCGCCTTGAATTATCAAAATACCCGATAAAGGTTACTGCCATTCATCCAGGTGCAGTTGAAACAGAATTCAGCGTTGTACGTTTTCATGGTGATGAAAATAGAGCAAAAAGTGTGTATGAAGGATTTGATAATCTACTTGCAGCAGACATTGCAGATAGTATTTCGTATGTCATTTCACGACCAAATCACGTTAACATTAACGAACTTACAATTATGCCTACAGCCCAACCGATAGCATCAGTTATACACAGAAATAATTAAGAAATTTATGGAAAGAAAAATATCACAGATCAACGAATTACTTTGTAATAAGTCGCACGCCAAACAGGTAGCTTACCAGCTTACCCTCGATTCATTTAATGAGCTCAAAGAAGTGATGAAAGAATTGCAAGAAGAGATTATGCCTTGCCTGATTGAGGATGCTCCAAACATTACCATAAAATATTTTGAAACAGGCACTTTTGAGGCACAATTAAAATTTGCCGGAGACACACTAGTAGCTATGATGCATACCAATATTTTTGATTTCGAGGATGAACACTTTATCAATAAAAATCCTTACATCATTGAAAATCCGTTGAGGGAATATTGTGGAATGATTCAGATTTATAATTTTCTTAGCGACTCGCTTCATTACAATAGGGAACAAGATCTTGGTTATTTGGTTGCAAGGGTGTTTATCAATAGTGAGAAACATTTTTTTGTGGAGGGCAAAAGACCTCTCTCATTTGTGTATGCTGATATTGCTAAGCAACGCATTACGAAAGAGATGCTAAAAAATATCATGGAAGAATGTATGCTGTATTGCTTAAACTTTGATTTGCTTGCTCCACCTGTTGATGCGGTAAAGTATATTTCTGTTGAACAAAAAAATGCACTGAGTTTCAGTTCGGGAATGCCAACTTCAAAACGGGTTGGATTTAGGATGGCAAACGACAAAGATTAATTTCGTGACCACTGCTGAAAAGAAAATGCATATGCATTCATTTCATCTGCAGGATGCATTTCTTCTTTTTCCAACTTCCAAAAACGGGTATCCAATTCAGGAAAAAATGTATCGGCATCAAATGAATGAGCAATTCGGGTAATGTAAATACGGTTGGCCAAATTCATACTTTCCTTATATATGGTTCCGCCTCCGGTAATAAACAATTCTGTTTCTCCGACTGCTTTCGCAAAATCTATTGCTTCCTGAAGTGAATGTTTGATTACACAACCTGCTATTTCCAACTCTTTGTTGCGTGTAACCACAACATTTACCCTGTTGGGAAGCGGTCGACCAATACTTTCATACGTATTGCGACCCATAACAATATGATGTCCCGAAGTGGTTTGCTTAAAATATTTTAAATCGGCAGGTAAATGACATAGTAATTGATTGCCTTTGCCGATACCGTTATTTTCGTCAGCCGCTACAATGATGGAAATGATCATACAAAGATTTAATTTACAAACTTTTGATTTCACTTACCAGTTGGGTAAGTGCTTTTTTGGCATCGCCAAATAGCATGCTGGTTTTTGGTTTAAAGAACAATTCATTTTCAATTCCGGCATATCCTGCTTTCATCGAACGTTTGTTTACGATTACATTGGTAGCATTTTCAACCTCAAGTATAGGCATTCCAAATATTGGTGAATTGGGATCGGTTTTAGCTGCCGGGTTTACCACATCGTTTGCACCAACTACCAATACCACATCTGTTGTGCTGAATTCAGGATTGATTTCTTCCATCTCTACCAGCTTATCGTAACTTACATTACTTTCCGCAAGCAACACATTCATATGTCCCGGCATACGTCCTGCAACAGGATGTATTGCATATTTCACTTCCACGCCTTCTTTTTCAAGCAGTTCTTCAAGTTCATGTACCACATGCTGCGCTTGCGCCACAGCCAAACCATATCCAGGCACTATCACTACTTTTTTCGCATACTTCATTAAGATGGCCGCATCACTTGCAGTAACTTCTTTTATGGAACCTTGGAATGAAGATGACGTGGCTGCTTCACCTTTAGCTCCACCGCCAAAGTTTCCAATCAATACATTTAACAGCGAGCGGTTCATGGCCTTACACATCACGATGGTCAGCAATGTACCTGCACTACCCACTAAAATACCACCTACCAGCATCACTTTGTTATCATACAAAAATCCTCCACAGGCGGCTGCAACTCCTGTAAAAGAGTTGAGCAACGAAATCACAACCGGCATATCTGCACCTCCAATAGGCATCACAAAGAATACGCCATAAACCAATGCAAGCGCCAAAAGTATATAAAACGAAAACACAAATTCCTCACTACTTGCGGTCACTACATCATAACCCAGATATAAAATCACAGCCATCATTGCAAGACTGATATATTGCTGAAACGGGAATGAAAAATCTTTGATATTACCACTGAGTTTACCCCAAGCAATCATACTCCCTGAAAACGAGATGGAGCCGATAATGAGTCCCGCAATAATGGTAAGCATCATTCCCGCATGAATAGTTGCTCCCGGGGTATGCATCAGGTGCTGAAATTCAATTATAGAAATAAGCATGGCGCAGGCACCACCCATGCCGTTGAACAAGCTCACCATTTCGGGCATAGCTGTCATTTGCACACGCTTAGCTACTATCCATCCTATGCCTGTTCCCACAATCAAACCGCCAAAAATTAATGGCAGATTTTTCAAGTGTTGGCCATCCTGCGTGGTATATAAAAATATGGTTGCAAATATGGCAAGTGTCATTCCAAATGCGGCAATCAGATTTCCTTTTCGGGCAGTGGCCGGGCTTCCCAGCATCTTCAATCCCAGAATAAAAGTTGTGGAAGCAATGAGGTAACTGATTTCTAAAATATGATTTGCCATAGTCAAATAATTTAATCTTTTAATGATAAATGAGTGATATTCGAAATTCTTATTTCTTCTTTTTAAACATTTCCAACATGCGGTCGGTTACCACAAATCCACCCACTACATTGAGTGTGCCCAACACTACAGCCAGAAAACCCAGTACAAGCGCAATTGTATTTTCGGCCTGCCCCATCACAATAATGGAACCAATAATAACCACACCATGAATGGCATTGGCTCCGCTCATCAGCGGTGTATGCAGTACGGAAGGAACGTGTCCGATTAGCTCTATCCCCACAAAAATCATCAGAATGATGAGGTAGAACATTTCCTTGTTGTCAGAGACAAATGATAATATAGTTTCCATTATATGATTAATTAAGCATTAGCTGTTTGTAAAGAAGGGTGCACCACTTTTCCCTGATGGGTAATAAGTGTTCCTTTGGTTATTTCTTCTTCCAGTTCCCACTTCATTCCATCTTTTGCTGAGAGGTGAGTTAGGAAGTTATAAATATTTTTTGCGTATAGCTCGCTCGCATTTTGCGATAGTGTGCTTGGTAAATTGCCTTGTCCCACAATAGTTACACCATGTTTTACAACTGTTTTGTCCAGTTCGCTTAGTTCGCAATTACCTCCCTGCTCCACGGCCATATCCACAATTACACTGCCAAGTTTCATGAGCTTTACCTGCTCTTTGGTAATAAGTATAGGAGCTTTTTTCCCGGCAACCAATGCTGTGGTAATTACCAAATCGGCCAGAGCGAGGCTTTTGTTCACGGCTTCTTTTTGTTTGGCAAGGTATTCGGCTGATACTTCTTTGGCATAACCTCCCTCCACTTTTACGCCTTCGCCTTTTACTTCAATAAATTTACCTCCAAGCGATTCAACCTGCTCTTTGGTTTCAGGTCTTACATCAGTTACTTCTACAATTGCTCCAAGCCTTTTTGCAGTGGCTACAGCCTGAAGCCCTGCAACACCTGCACCAAAAATGAGCACTTTTGATGGAGTAATAGTACCCGCAGCTGTCATCATCAGCGGAAATATTTTTGCCATATGATCTGCTCCCAATACCACTGCTTTATAACCGGCAAGATTGTTTTGAGAGCTTAGTGCATCCATACTCTGAGCTCTTGATATACGTGGCATGGCATCCATTGAAAATGCCGAAATGCCTTGTTTAGCTAATGCCGAAACCAGTTCAGGATTAAATGCGTGGTATAAATAGGAAATGGTAATACTTCCATTTTTCATTTTACTTATTTCGTCAATCGAAGGCGCGTTTACTTTAAGCAATATATCAGCATCTGCCATAACTGCCGAGGCATCGTTAACAATCGCACATCCACTTTCAGTAAAATCTGTATCACTGAAATTTGAGTCAAGTCCTGCACCCGATTGTACAATACAAGAATAGCCTGCTTTTACAAACTGTGCCGCAACTGAAGGCGTAAGCGCTACGCGTTTTTCCTTATCTCTGGATTCTTTCAGAACTCCTATTTTCATAATTCAATCACATTTAATTGTTCAAACAATTTTTGCCTTAATCGTATTTACTTGTATGTAAATCTAAAATTATTTTTTGCATATTACCAAAAACTATACGAATGATTGCCGTTGCTTATCATGATATTTATCAGCACCCTCTGCCCGAAGGCCATAGATTTCCTATGTTAAAGTATGAACTTATCCCGCAACAGCTCATTCATGAAGGCATAATACAACCAAATCAGTTCATTGCTCCTAAAACTTGTGGCGAATCTATTCTTGAGTTAACACATAGCAAAGCTTACCTTAAAGAATTAAAAGAAGGAACATTATCGGCTTCACATATCCGCAAAATTGGTTTCCCGTGGAGTAAACAACTTTATTTGCGTGAATTAACTTTATGCCAAGGAACCATTGATTGTGCCCTACATGCACTGTCATTCGGTGCTGCTCTTAATGTTGCAGGTGGCACACACCATGCTTTTGCTGATAAAGGGGAAGGCTTTTGTTTATTGAATGATATGGCAGTAGCAGCAAATTATTTATTGCAGCAAAATTTAGCCAAAAAGATATTGATCATTGACTTAGACGTGCATCAAGGAAATGGAACTGCAGCTATATTTGCAAACAATCCTCACGTTTTTACATTTAGTATGCATGGGAAACACAACTATCCATTTCACAAAGAGAATTCAGATTTGGACATTGAATTGTTGGATGGAACAGATGATAAAACCTACCTCATCAAACTTGATGACGGACTATGTGAAGTAAAAAAGCAAATTAATCCGGATATTGTATTCTACAATGCAGGTGTGGATATATTAGAAACAGATAAGTTTGGTAGGCTAAAAGTATCGCAAAATGCTTGTAAGGAAAGAGATCGCACGGTATTTGATTTCTGCAAACTACATGGTATTCCTATTGCCGTAGCAATGGGTGGTGGATATTCGCCCCATATTCAGGATATAGTCAATGCACATGTAAATACGTTTAGGGTAGCTACTTCTATTTTTGACCAATAAAAATTTCTGAAAATTTTACTTGCTTTTTGAATCGATGAAATTTTATTTCACAGGCTGAAAATAAATGCATGCGAAAGTTTGCATAAACCAAATTGAAATCATTTAATTTTGCCAAACCAATAAACTAACCCGACTAAAGCAATGACAACTAAAACCCAAACCGAAACAACCTCTTCATTATTACTTGGAGGTTTTTATGATGTACCGGTAGATTTTGCCCGTGCAGCTAAAAAAAGAGACGATGATGATGATGACCTGGATGAAGAAGATCTGGACATTGAAGACGATGATGATGATGATGATGAAATCGCTGTAGATGATGATCCTGATATTGATATAGATTTGGGAAAAGGATTCAACTTCGATGACGAAGATGATGATGACGATGAGTTCTAAACCCCGGAAATAATACTAAAAACGGCTGTCTGATTAAGGCAGCTTTTTTTATGGAATTACAATAACCGGACTTTGAGCTACATTACTGATATTGAGTGCACGGTCTACTAATCTGATACGCAGCACAAAGCTATCTGACCGCTCCTGATATAGTGGTGGTAAAAATCGATAGTCAATATCTCCTCTTATAGCTTTAAACTTTCCTTCAGGAGTTAGTGATCCAACTCTTGCATATACCTTAAATGTATCTGTGGTATTAGGAATAATAAATGGCACCAACTTCCCTCCTTTCACTTCAAGGTACTCAATAAATATATTGTAGAAAAATGGGTTGGTTATTTGTTGAAATTTATCGGGTTGCCTATCATATGGGGGAAAAGTATCCTGCTCATTAAGTCCAATATCGCCATCACCATCTTTGTAGGAAAAGACGATGGCTATTAGCGTATCACTGCCAAAACCAAACCCCGATGGATCAAGTTGAAAATAATGTGATTTGTATTCAATAGAAGGTATTGATGGATAAATTTCACTTTCTTTGCATGCTAAAAAAACGGCTGCAATAGCTAAGATTAACATCCATATGGAGAATTTCCCTTTCAATTTAAATGAAATTATTAGTTCAAATGTAATGGATTTTGACAAATTGGCGATGGATGTGATGAATTACCAGCTAAAAAACAACCTTGTATATGCCGAATATTACGATTTGGTGAAAGAAAGTCTATCGGCAGGTTATTGTTTTTTGCCCATTCATTTTTTTAAAAGCCACCGAGTAATTAGTGGCAGTGAGACCGAAGAAATAACATTTAGTAGCAGTGCTACCGGTGGCTTAGGCAAATCACAACATCATGTTGTGGATTTATCAATTTACGAAAAATCATTCAGCACTGCATTTGAATCATCTTATGGAAAGGCTAGCAACTACATCATATTGGCGTTATTACCGGCTTATCTTGAACGAAATGGATCGTCTTTGGTATATATGGCAGAAAAACTCATTGCAGCAAGCGGCCATAAACTGAGTGGATTTTACCTGTATGATTTTGAACGCTTGGCTGCCAATTTACAATTGGCAAAGGCTAGCGGCAAGAAAGTACTCTTACTCGGTGTTTCTTTTGCATTAATGGATTTTGCAGAATCCTTTCCCATATCGTTTCCCGAATTAATCATTATGGAAACCGGTGGAATGAAAGGCCGTAAAGCTGAAATTACCCGAAAGGAATTGCATACAGTTTTAATGAATTCCTTTCATGTACCGTCTATTCATTCCGAGTATGGAATGACCGAAATGCTTTCACAGGCATATTCAAGTAAAGATGGAATGTATACACCCGCAGCTTCCTTAAAAATAATGATTACAGATGCACATGACCCATTTCGCTTGCTACCCAATGGCAAATCAGGAATTATAAATGTAATTGATCTTGCCAATGTGCATTCGTGCAGTTTTATACAGACATCGGATATTGGTATTGTTCATGAGAACGGGCAATTTGAGGTATTGGGCCGTATAGACAACAGTGAACTGCGAGGTTGTAGTTTAATGTATATTTAGTTTGCCAATCTTGAACCTGCACTCCATTGCAATATGGCCAATGATTTTGCAAATTTTGCTTTGAGTTCTACCAATTTTGCCTGAGATTCTATCAAACTTCTTTCACGCATGTTTACTAAAAACAGAGAACTCTCACCACTTTCAAATCTTATCTCTTCGGCATCTCTTAGAAGTACAGCGTTTCTAACCAAGTCATTTTGTATGCTTACTAGGTTACTTAAATTAAGAACCTCATTATAAGAGGTAAAAATATTATTGATAATGGTTCGCTGATTTTGCTCAAACTCAAGTTGCGATTGTTTCAATTTAAATTTTGTTGCTTCCAATTTGCCTCGCTCTTTCCTCAACAAAATAGGCATGTAAAAAGTTGCACCAAACTTATAGTTATTGGTGAGTACCGATGATACCTCATCCCTATTGCCATAGGTAAATGTTTGAAAGGGATAGTACTCGAGGTTTAATTGGGGCTTAATCAACTCCGCTGATAATTTACGTTCTATATCGATGCTTCTTATCTTGGCACTCATGGCCAAAATTTCTGGATGACTTTCTTTTGCATTGGATAACAATCGCTGCAATGAATCGTTAGAAATCCTTTCAATTGTTAATGAGTAGGACTGAGGGTATATATTTTCTTTTAATGCTAACGGTTCATTCTTCTCATTCCACAAGTGATTGGAAAGAATAATGCCTGCATTTTTAAAATCAAGTTCAGCCTCAATAAGCAGGACCTCTCTTCGTGCAAATTCAATGTATGCTTCAACAGAATCAATTGGTTTTTCTTCTCCCAATCGTATGCGGTTATTAATAAATGACATCCGATCTTGTGCAACACGCACATTTGCTTGCATAAGTATCAACAATTCAAAGGATTGCTGCCACTCCCAATATATTTTTGCGGTTTCAAGCAACAATTTGTTAATGATTTTTATTTGCTCAGCTTGAGCTAAGTTTTGCATGACCAATGCTTGTTGCAAAGCAGCCCTCCGCCTATCAAAAAGTAAACCTTGTCCAATTGGCACACTAATACCTCCGTATAATAATCCATAATCAGCAAACTGTCCGGTTGCGGGATCAAACTTACCAACTTCGGGATTGATACTTGAGCCACTGCTTTGTTCGTAGCCACCTTTTATATCTACACCTATGCGGGTTGGTATTTTTAACTCGGGCGTAAAATAGGTATAGCTATTTTTATCGTTTGTTGTTTTATTTCGATAGTCGATTGACGCAACGGGGTCAAATGCACCACGTGCACTTCTTAATTCCATTCGTGCTTGTTCGGGTAGCAAACGTGCTTGTTTGATTATCGGATGGTATTGAATCACTTGATTATAATACGCATCAAAAGTCAACTGGGTTGAATCCTGAGCAGCAACTGTCAAAGCCATTCCAACCAAACAATACAAAAAGGCTATGCGCATCAATTATTCCTCCTCCTCTTTCTTTTTTGCTTTTTGTTTTTCATCATATCCAGAACTGATAGCCATTTTATTAATTTCGGCAGTCATATCTGGAGGGAATCCATTGAACAATCGCCAAATTTCATATCCTAAAAATACATTATTTAGCATCGCCCAACCATATACACCCGAACCTGCCCTGATAAGTTCTGGCCAAGGATCATCGGCAGAATCTTGTGTTACCAATATTCTAAATTTCCCTTCATAGCTTGATACACGGTCAATTACTCGAACCTTGCCACCAAAGGTACCAACAGATGAATTTGGCCAACCCGAAAACACAAGTGCTGGCCATCCGTCAAATTGAAGCCTTACATTACACCCTTCATACAAGAGTGGCAAATCAAGCGGTTTCACATATAACTCAACCGCAAGTTGTGCGTCTGAAGGTAATATGGTTAATACTTCTTCTCCTTCTTTTATATATTCACCTAAACCTGCACGTGTAGCTTTTACGATGTATCCGTCTTGTGGGGCTTTAATAGCATAAAAGCCTGAACGCATTTGAAGGTTAGTGTACTCTACCCTCATCTTGCTCACTTCGGCTTGCGATTCAAATATCTCTGCAGCTGTTTCATTCAGTGTAGATTCGGCTTTTGATATTTTATCCAAGTAATCCATTTCAATCGAATTCAGTTCTATTTCAGAGTTCCGTAATTCGTTCTGTGCTGTATTGAATTTATTGTCGGCCGAAATAAGTTTGGCTTGGGCTTCTTGTTTTTTATTGCTCCTGTTTTGAAGATCTGTTAATGAAGCTAAACCTTGGTTAAAGAGTTTCTCTAAACGGGTATATTGATCAGATGCGAGTTGATAGTTTAACTTTGCGGCTTCTACTTCCGCCCGCTCACCTTCTACTTTAAATCTTGATTGCTCAACTTTATTTTTTGCTTGAGCTAATTTAAAACGCAATCCAGCTTCTAAAGCTTTCACTTGCTTGTCAAGAGCCTCTACTTTTTGACCTTTCGATATAATTGCGTCACTTTTATTTTGAATCTGGTCATCTGTACGAGATAGTAATTGAGGGTCAAAATATTTTTCTTTGGTTTCACTAATCACAACCAATGTATCCCCTTTTTTAACTTTTTGCCCTTCCCTAACAGCCCACTTTTCTATTCGACCAGCTATTACTGATGGTACAACCTGAGGCCTATCTTGTGGCCTAAATGGAATAACCCTGCCGTAGCCTTGTATGTTTTGTTGCCAAGGCAAAAACAGAAATGCAATGATTACAACAATGATCCAACGCATCCATGTGCGAATAATATAAATATGCTTAGGAGTAGTAAGCAAAGCATTTGATTGCATGTTGCTGTACTCTTTCTCTTTTTTTTCTCCTTTATTATTTCCTGACAGATTTAACATGTTTAGCTATTTATAGGTAATTCATTACTTCATGGTTCTTGATTTGCTCATACGAGCCTTCTGCAACTATTTTGCCTTCTTCCATTAACAAAACATTATCGCATCGCTGCATAAACTCTTTGTTATTAGAAATAAAAATCAATGACCAATCTTGTTTTCTTGAGAAAAGATAATCAAGAAATTCCTTTTTCTCTGAGTAGTTAAACCTCATTGTGGAATCATCAATAATGAGCACGTGGGGGTTACGTGCAAGTGCGCGTGCCAACATAAGTTTATGCTTCATACTATGTGGAAGAATATTGGCATGAGCCTCCAAATGAGTTTTAATTCCATGAGGCAAATTATTTACAAAATCTATTGCCTTTACTGCTTTAAGGCACTCTAGTAATGTAGAAATAGACATCCCATTTTTCTGTAGTGAAATATTCTCCTCTATGGTTCCTTCAAAAAAATCTTGATCACTTAAATTATCTGCAACCCTATTTCGGTAGGTATTAAGATTGATTTCACTTAAGTGCATACCGTTTACAATAATTTTACCTTGATAATCTTCAAACAGTCCAGCCAAAATTTTAGCTAACGTAGATCTCCCTGAACCATTTGGACCGCTTATGCACAAAGAACTTGATGGGGGCAAGTGAAAAGATATATTTTGCAGTACTGATTTTGAAGATGCAGCATACTTATAGGAAAGGGAACTTAACTC
>CAYSBE010000035.1:0-21230 GCA_964429245.1 uncultured Bifidobacteriaceae bacterium
GAGGAAGTAAATAAGCTGATTGAAGTAATAGAAGAAGATGATGATGTGACCAACGTGTGGCACAATATGAAATAAACAAACAATTATAAGGCTGCCTTTGTGCAGCCTTTTCTTATAAAAACTAATTGTGTGTATTACCGTTAAAAAACATCATGCCGGTTCGAATAGTAAATATTGATGAATTCCTAAAGCTCAGAAAGCAATTTCCTGTCCTTGATGTGCGCAGCCCGGCTGAGTTTGGCTATGCCCATATTCCACATGCCATTTCATTACCCATTTTTAATGATGAACAACGAAAAGAAATAGGGACATGCTACAAACAAGTCGGTCGTGAAGAAGCCATCAGAATTGGTTTAAGTTATTTTGGTCCGGAGATGGTTCAGTTTATTAAACAAGTAGAAGCAATTTTAGGTAAACTCAACGATGAAAGAAAACATACCGTTATGCTTCATTGCTGGAGAGGAGGTATGCGAAGTAGCGCTATGGCTTGGCTACTTAGTTTTTATGGATTTGAAGTGTATGTATTGGAAGGAGGATACAAACAATACCGCAAATGGGTGTTAGATCAACTGAATCTTCCTTTTAAATTTAAGGTATTGGGTGGATTTACCGGAAGTGGCAAAACCCAAATACTCAAATTGATTCAGCAACAAAATATTCCTGTAATTGATTTGGAAGAACTTGCCTGCCACAAAGGATCTGCTTTCGGCAACTTAGGTATGTCTGTGCAACCGAGTCAGGAGTATTTTGAAAACCTTCTAATAGAAGCGCTGCAACCTTATTATTCAATTGGTGATGACAACAAGTTTGTGCAACCCGACCCTATTTGGATTGAGAGTGAAAGCAGGCGAATTGGTTTAATAAACCTTACTGAAAAATTTTATCACAATATGCTTCGTGCATCAGCAGTTTTGCTTGATATTCCTTTTGAGGCCCGCTTGCAATACATCCTAAAAGATTACGGCAATCATGATAAAGAAAAACTTTCCAACGCAATCACACGTATACAAAAACGACTTGGCGGACTTAACACCAAACGTGCATTACAATTTTTATTGGATGAAAATATCCATGCTTGCTTTGAAATTCTATTGTCTTATTACGACAGACAATATTTACTAGCCTCAGAAAAATCCAATCGCAAGTCAATAGCACTATCTTGCCCCACACTTGACCCGGAAGCAAATATGAATGCAATAATTAATTTAACTATTAACTGATGGAACAAGTACTACTTACTCAATATGCGCATGGAGCAGGTTGTGGATGCAAAATTGCGCCTGCAGTACTTGATCAGATTTTAGCAAATAATCGCTCGACATTTACCGATAAACGTTTGCTTGTAGGCAACAACAGCAACGATGATGCAGCTGTATATGATTTAGAAAACGGCCAAGCACTAATTGTCACCACAGACTTCTTTACACCTATTGTAAATGATGCATATACTTTTGGCAGAATTGCTGCCGCTAATGCCATTAGTGATGTATATGCTATGGGAGGAAAACCCATTACAGCCATTTCTATATTGGGTTGGCCCGTAGAAAAAATTTCAGCTGATGTGGCAGCAAAAGTAATTGAAGGCGCAAGAGAAACTTGCAGAGAAGCAGGCATAATCATTTCTGGAGGACATAGTATTGACGCTCCTGAACCATTTTTCGGATTAGCGGTTAACGGCTTGATATCCGTTGCTCATTTAAAGAAAAATAATACTGCACAACCCGGTGATTTACTTTTTTTAACCAAACCTATTGGACTAGGCATGCTTGCAACTGCCCATAAAAGAGGCCTTTCAACTCCCAATGATGACGCTGTTTTAATTGATTGGCTCACCTCTCTAAACAGCATTGGAGCACAATTAGGAAAGCTGTCTTTTGTAACTGCAATGACAGATGTTACCGGATTTGGCTTATTGGGTCACCTGATTGAGATGTGCAACCATGGAAAACTCTCCGCCCGTTTAGCTTACCATCAAATACCACTTATTAAAGAAGCGAAAACATTTGCTCAATCTTTTGTGCTTCCTGATGCTACTTACAGAAATTGGAATGGGTACAGCAACAAGGTTTTTATATCGCCTACTATCGATACGGGGGAATCATTTTCTTTCTTGCCCGACCCTCAAACCAATGGTGGTCTGTTGATAGCAGTTAACCCTGCACACAAGGATTCGTTTTTAGAAATAACATCTCAAAACAATACCGTTGTTTATGAAATTGGAAAGTTTGAAACAAACAATGGGAATCCCATTGTAGTTGTTGAATGATTCAAAAAAATCTACGGTAAGCTTGATTTGAACTGGGCATAGCGCTGTTCAAATGTACCTGTGTTGCCACCACCACCAAGACACTCGTGTGTTTTCTCAATATTAGATACTCGGTCGGTAGGGTTTGGGTGTGTACTTAAAAATTCAGTCAAAGCATTTTCATCTGCCGACTTTATTTTATCAAAAAAGAATTTGGCACCTTGCGCATTGTATTCGGTATTCAAAAGATAGTTAACGGAATAGTTGTCTGCTTCCGTTTCATCGTCTCGGCTAAATTTAAGCGCTAAGATATTTGCAGCCATTGTAGCCAATTGCTGTGAGGTTCCACTGGTAAGTATTTCTATCAGGGTTTGCAATCCCAATATTTGTATCATTTGTTTGGCACTATGCCTGCGGTCGGCATGGGCAATTTCATGGCCCATCACTCCTGCCAATTGTGTTTCATTATCCAAAAACTTAATGATACCAGTGTATACGTATATAAAACCTCCGGGGGTGCAAAATGCATTTAACGTATTGTCATCGCGAATGATGCGCACCCTCCAAACAAAATCATCTTTGTATGCTACTTTGCCAGAGTTCAAAATATTGTTGGTAATGCGGTAAATATGTCCATATGCCACATGGTATTGGGCTGAATCCAATATCGGAAACTCAGAGGGGTTAGATTCAATTTGTTGAACCGTGGCCAATCCCATTTCTATATCTTGTTGAGGGGAAATTAATAAGGAAGAAACACTTGTTCCTTTTCTACCCAAACATTCGTCTTCTTTTTTTTCTTCTTCTGTTTTTTTATCACAGCCCGAAATCAGTATGGTGATTATAAAAATGAGTGCACATGCAAATTTATTCATGCCTCGAAGGTATGGTATTTTATTAATTTGTAAAAATCGATAAGATTAATGATCAGCTGTTTTGCTCTTGCTGAATTTACTTTTTAACCGAACGGCAGGCACCCATAATTTCGATAATAAATATTTTATAGGACTGCTTTTATCTACTTTCCACATCGTGGTTCTTGAATCTTCAAGTGGTTGTTCGTGTAGCGTATAGGCATATGCTGCGATAGACGTGCGGTATTTTCCTTCAGGGAAATGAATGGGATCGTAACCGTGTAAGGTGTATCCTCTGCAAAGCATAATAGCCAAGCGATTGAAAGGCACATCCACGTCTGTTTTCACACCTGTGCGGCTGTCTTCTAATTTCAATTCACCTCCGTATTCTTTTTTCCAGTCTTTGTTGATATATAGCAAGAGGTTTAAATTCCTAAACCACTTTTCATTTAACGGATGATAATTAAAATCTGCATGCATATCTAAAAAGCTACCGGCTTTTCCTTGATGAATACCACCTCCATAAAATTGGTCATCTACAAAAACATCTTCATTGCTAATGTATTTCAACCAATTTTGAAAACGGGTTGATGTCAGGTCTTCGTATAACTCTTTAAATAAGCCACCCATTTGCCAGAATTTTGATTTCTCAAATTTATTTTTGGCAAAAACATAGTCGGCACTTGCCGTTTCTATTTCGGGAATTTGATTGTATAATTCTTCAATTTTTTCTTTTTCGCAAACTTCATCTATTCCAATATGTGGAAATGGTTTCGCGTCTAAAAAATCTTGTTTGAATTTATCTTTATTGGCTTCTAAATAATCAAAGCGTATCATGTGTGTTGTTGTTTAATTTGTGTGTTCGAATTTGACCAAACTTACGTTAATATTCAATGATTTTTATCATCTCTTTTTCACTGTTTATTTAACTTTCTAAATGAAGCTAACCACCTAGCTGCTTAATCGGCTAATACCGGCCTTGGCTTTTTGGGTTATGCCACTTTTATATTCGTAATTTTTATAGGTAAGTACCTGCTTGTAGTATTTAAGTGCGATATCTTTATTCCCGTTCGATTCAAAAATATTTCCCAGGTACAAGCATGAAATGGGCGCGTAATAAATAGGAATACCTGTGGCTCTTTTAATGGTTTCATGATAATACTCCACAGCTTTTAGTTTATTGGAAGTTTCGTGATAAATACGTGCAAAACGGTAAGTGTATTCAACTTGTTGCCTTGCATTTAATCGTTGATCCTGTATGGTTTGCAGCAGACTTAATGCTTTCGCATAATAGCCTCCATCCTGTAGCAGGCGTACCTTTAATAATTCCAAATCGGGCAATTCTCTTGAGGCACATTCTTTTTCGGCTCGCTTATCTTCATCACTAACCGCCACACCAAATGTGAGTGCCATTTTTCGATAGGTATCACATTCTGCCATATTGCCGTGGATATAATAATACCATGATAAGCGCATGTACGTATCTTTTACCAAATTTTGTTCCTTGTTGTAGCTAACATATTTCTTTAGCCAAATGGGCGCATCTTCTTCAAGACCATTTAATTTGGCGACTCCAAGCAGGTAGTCTAAAAAGGGGAATGCGATATACTCGTCAGCATGCGGACGTTGCATGATGGTATGAATGGTGCGTTCGCTGCGCCCTGTTTTCAAGGCAGTAAAACTCCTGAGGTAATTGCTTAGCAGGTTGGTCTGAAAATCTGTAGTTTGTTTTTCGCAATAATTCCAACAGGCCGTTTTGTCGCCAAAGTTCAATTGCAACAGAATGTAATAATATTCGCCACTTTGCTTGTCCAATAACTGTTCAGGTTTGTCAACTGCTGAGGCCAGGTATTTTTCCAATTGTGCAATCCCCCCTTTAAAGTCTCCACTCATTCCAACCACGCCCAATACCCATTTATAATTATCGGGTGTGGTTCCCAACACAGCTTTGAGCATGCCCATATCTTTGTTATTAAGCTCAAAATTGGGGTAAGCTTTTATATTTGCTTCCAACAATTTGTAAGCCGACCTAAAATTTACGGCTGCCGAAACAAACTCACTTACCAAAGCTTGGGAAAATGCCCATTGCAAATTGATTTCAGCCTGGGCATAGCGTATATATGGATTATTTAAGTTGCATTTGCTTATTCGCTCCAAACGTATTGCTTTGGATGGCTCTAGTTTTTTTAACAACTCTTGATTTTGAGAACTGATGAGGGTGTAAAAATCTATATAGTTCTCCAAATAATCTACCGCAGTATTATTTGGGTGCGCCAACTTCTCTTTTTGCAAAATAACCTTGGCTTGGTTAAGTTTTAGTACACTGATGTATTGCTGAGCCTCTAGGCAAGCGGATGTATATTGAAAGGTGTAATTTTGGGCAGAAACGGATACAAACAAAAAAAGCATCAACACAATGGATGATGCTTTTTTAGATATGTTTAGGTGCTGACGCATCCTGATTGATTGATCGGTTTAATTTAAACCAGTGTTTCATCAGCCAATTGCTGATCTACCAATACGCGACCGCAATGTTCGCACACAATAATCTTTTTACGTTGTTTGATATCCAATTGACGTTGTGGCGGTATTTTGGCGAAACAACCGCTGCACGAATCACGCATGATGGATGCTACTCCAAGTCCATTTTTTACACTGGCACGAATTTTTTCATAAGAATTCAACAACCTGTCTTCAATAAATTCACGTGCTTCATTTCGAGATTTCATTAACTCCTGCTCTTCTTTCTCTGTCTCATCAGTAATCATTTTCAACTCGCCTTGTTTATTGCCTAGGTCGGTATTTCTGCCTTCTGTTTCTAAAGCAAGGGCTTCAAGCTGTTGTTGTTTCTGTTCTATTTCAAATTGTGCATTTTTTATTTTCTTTTCAGCAGCTTGAATTTCAAGTCCGGTGATTTCTATTTCTTTATTCAACGCATCAAACTCACGGTTGTTCTTTACGTTTTCAAGTTGTTTTTCGTATTTCTTTTTTAATGCTTTCGCATCCATGATTTTGGTTTTGAAGGTCGAGATCGACTCTTCTAAGCCTTTCATATCGTTTCTAAGATTCTCTTGACGGGTGTTTAAACCTACAATTTCATCTTCTAAATCTGAAACTTCCATTGGGAGTTCACCGCGAACTGCGCGTAGTTTGTTAATTTTGGTATCAATTACCTGAAGTTTGTAAAGGGCTTTCAGTTTTTGTTCTACGGTTACTTCGGTTGTTGTGGCCATGTTATATGTATTTGATGGGATTAGTATGTATTTCTGATAAAAGGACGGCAAATGTAGGAAAATATTTCAGAATTTGTTGCTGTATAAGTTCTTTCGTAAAAAATTCACTCTCATAGTGCCCAACATCAGCAATCATAAGGCTTTGCTCGGCATCAAAAAACTCATGGTACTTCACATCAGCTGTTACAAATGCCTGAGCTCCTGAGCTTTTAGCAGCCTGTATCAAAAAACTTCCTACTCCGCCACACAAGGCTACTTTTTTAATCGCTCCGGCAAATGATGTATATCGCACATTTTCAATTTGCAATGATTTTTTAAGATGTGCTAAAAATGCTTGTTCATTCATGGGTTCCGGCAACTCTCCAACCATTCCTGAACCTATTTCATTGTTAGCATTTGCTAATGGCACCAAATCATAGGCAACTTCTTCATATGGATGCACCTTTAACAAGGCTGACAACACCTTACTTGTCAGGTATATAGGCATCACAACTTCTATTCTGGTTTCGGGTTCCTCATGATGCTGCCCAATTTGTCCCACAAAAGGCACAGAACCATCTTTTGCCCTAAAGGTTCCTTTACCTTGTGTAGAAAAACTGCATTGATCATAATTACCAATATTCCCTGCACCAGCTGCAAAAAGGGCTTGCTTTACTTGCTCAGCAAATGCATGTGGAGCAAAGGTGATTAATTTCATCAATACTGCCGGTTTAGGCTCAAGGACTTGAATATTTGAAAGACCTAATTTCTCCGCAATTTTGGCGTTTACCCCATGTTTTACATTATCCAGGTTGGTATGTATGGCGTAAATGGCAATATCATTTTTTATAGCTTTGATAACTGTTCTTTCTATATAGTTTTTACCCGTAATACGTTTTAGTCCTTTGAAAATAATTGGATGGTGGGCAATAATCAAGTTACATTTTTTATTGATAGCCTCGTCTATCACTTCCTCTGTTACATCGAGTGTAACCAACGCCCCGCTTAATTCAGCACCCTGATTTCCGATAATCAATCCGGCATTGTCATAATTTTCCTGCAAAATAGGTGGTGCCCATGCTTCCAAAACCTCGATAATTTCTTTTATCTGCATTTTTATTGAAATGAATGCACAAGTATATACAATTCAGAGGTGTGATAAAACCTATCTGCAATTTGATTGTTCCTCTTACAAACAAACCCAATATGAAATCTAAACTCATATCAGATTACATTGCCTTTACATTAGAACACAATGAGGCTCCTAAAAGTGTTTACCTGTTTGCAAAACACATTGGAATTACCGAAAAAGAATTCTACGATTATTTTTCTTCCACCGCATCCATTGAAATGGAAATTTATCGTGAAATATTCGACACTACATTTGATGCTTGTGCATCAAGTGAAGTATGGGGTAGCTATTCGGCAAGAGAAAAAGCATTATCCGTGTTTTATGCCTTCGTTGAATCACTAAAAGCCAATAGAAGTTTTTTCAACTATTTACATGACAGGGATTTTAAGAAGTTGCCTAAATGGCCGGCTTACCTCACCACTTTGCACGAAAGCTTCCAATCAAAATTTGGCGATATCATCTCTTCTGGAATGGATACACAGGAAATTTCATCACGCAAGTTTATTGATGAAAAATATGTAGACGGATTGTGGCTAAACTTATTATTTGTATTAAAATTTTGGATCGAAGACCACAGCGAGCGATTTGAAAAAACAGATGCTGCAATTGAGAAATCAGTCAATCTTGCGTTTGACCTGATGAGTAAATCAGCAATCGACACAGCGCTCGATTTCACTAAATTCCTATTCCAACGCAGTTAATCTGAAATAAAAATAAATGGAACAAAACAGTATTCCCAGTTCGAAAGTGGAACGTGCTATGAAGTTTGTTAAAACCGGAGTACAAATTGGCGGCAACTACGTAAAGCATTATTCAAAAAAAATAGTAAACCCTGACCTAAGCAGGGATGAATTGCATGAAGACAATGCGCGGGATGTATACAATACGCTCAGTGAATTAAAAGGCAGTGCACTGAAAGTTGCACAAATGCTAAGTATGGAAAAAAACATACTCCCGCGTCAGTATACCAACAAATTTCAAATGGCACAGTATAGTGCGCCTCCACTATCAGGACCACTTATTGTTCAAACTTTTTTGAGGTATTTTGGCAAACCGCCTCAGCAATTGTTTGATCAATTTAATATGAAGGCATCCTTTGCAGCAAGCATCGGACAAGTGCATCAAGCATATCTTGGTGGCCAAAAACTTGCGGTAAAAATTCAATACCCAGGGGTAGCTGATAGTATAAAAAGTGATTTGAAAATTGTAAAACCAATTGCATTCAGGTTACTTGATTTAAATGAAAAAGAGCTCGACCGTTACATACAGGAAGTAGAGGCTAAACTGTTGGAAGAAACCGATTACGAACTGGAGTTTGAGCGTTCTGTTCGTATTTCAAACTTATGCAAGCACATTCCAAACTTACGTTTTACAAATTACATAAAAGAATATTCGGGCAAACGCATCCTAACTATGGGTTGGCTTGAAGGGTTACACTTGGATGATTTTTTAAAAACAAACCCATCA
The DNA here is from genome assembly GCA_964429245.1 of uncultured Bifidobacteriaceae bacterium. Classification (GTDB taxonomy): domain Bacteria; phylum Bacteroidota; class Bacteroidia; order UKL13-3; family UKL13-3; genus CAYSBE01. Next base: position 8,911 of record CAYSBE010000035.1, read on the forward strand.
CAAGAAATTCGCAACAAGATTGGGCAAGCATTATGGGACTTTTATGATTTTCAAGTACACCAACTTAAAGCCGTTCATGCCGATCCGCATCCGGGAAATTTCCTGTTGCAAGAAGATGGCACATTGGGAGTAATTGACTTTGGATGTGTGAAAGAAATTCCAACCGATTTTTATTACAATTATTTTGGATTAATGGTGCCGGAAATTGTTGCCAGTCAACAAGCAATTGATAAAATTATGTACAGTATGAATATTGTATATGATACTGACAGCATGGAAACCAAATCAAAAATTGGAGATGCATTCTTGAACATTACATCACTGCTTTGCCGACCTTTCAGTACAAAAACATTTGATTTTGGCAACGATGCTTACCTAAATGAAATTTATGTTCTGGGAGAAGAACTAAGCAAGATGGACGAAATGCGTAAGTCAAAAGAGGGACGAGGTTCACAGCATGCTTTGTATATCAACCGTTCCTATTTTGGATTGTATTCCATCCTTAATCAACTTAGGGCAAATATCCGCACAGGTGTTGGTCCTTGGGCAAATGAGATAAGGTCTACTTTTCTAAACTAACCCTACGACAAATATTTCGCCACTATAGGCATCCTGCGGCCCGGGCCGAATGATTTATTAGAAACCCTAAGTACAGGCGGTGCTTGTAATCGTTTCCACTCACTGCTATTTACCATCCAAAGCACACGAGAAACGATTTGAACTTGTTTGCCTGTTTCAATAATCTGCCGCGGGCTTTTGCGCTCTTCAATGTATGCATACAATATTTCATCGAGCAATTCATAAGGCGGTAATGAGTCACTGTCTTTTTGATCAGGCCTCAATTCGGCAGAAGGCTCTTTGGTAATAATGTTTTGAGGAATATAACTGCCTGATTGGTTTAAATGATTGGCCATTTCATAAACCTGTGTTTTATACAAATCACCAATAACAGAAAGCCCTCCGCACATATCACCATACAAGGTACCATAGCCTACAGCTAGTTCACTTTTATTTGATGTATTGAGTAAAATATAACCGAATTTATTGCTGTGCGCCATCAATAATAATCCCCGCAATCGGGATTGGATATTTTCTTCTGCCAACCCAAATGTGGTTCCACTAAATGATTCACTTAAGGTTGATTCAATAGCAACATAAGCTTGTTGTATCGGTAAAATTTCATACTTAATTCCTAATCGGTTTACCATATCCATAGAATCAGAAATAGAATGGTCGCTTGAATATTGAGATGGCATGAGTAATGCTTTTACATTTTCGACTCCAAGAGCCTGAGCTGCCAGTGCCAACACCACAGCCGAATCAATACCTCCTGACAAACCAACAATTGCTTTACTAAAACCTTGTTTGTGAAAATATTCTCTTATACCCAGCACGAGTGCCTGCCTTATTTGCTCAATATTACTTAAAGCGATATAGGGTTGGTGTTTTTGCAAAACGGATAATTCCTTTGCAAGGCAATCAAACTCATAATAACCAAGATCTTCGCTAAAGTGATTCAGTTCATCTATGCAATCGGATTGTGCATTTAATGCCATCGAACCTCCGTCAAATATAAGGTGTGTTTGGGCTCCCGTCATATTCACATATAACAATGGCAACTTATAGTGAACAACGTTGTCCTTCAATACCTGTTTTCGTGTCTCAATTTGGGTTTGCGAAAACGGAGATGCGGCAATATTGATCATCAAGGAAGGTTCATGCTTCATTAACTCATCCATGGGGTTTAGGATATACATCGGATTTGAGTTGATATTCCATAAATCTTCACAAATGGTGAGTGCTATTTTTGTTCCTTTGCATTCTATTAATTGAAATGTGCTATTGGGCTCGAAATATCGGTACTCGTCAAAAATGTCATAGTTGGGTAACAGTGTTTTACGCACTATTTGTTTTACAATACCATCACCTAAAACAAAGGCTGCATTGTACAAATCTTTGCCTTCGGGTACAGGATTCAGTTCAGGCCCTCCCACAATTGCCATTATTCCCTCACAGTGCTTCGCAATTCGTAGAACTGCGGCTTGGCATCGTTCAATAAAATCTGAGAATTCAAGAAAATCTCGTGGGGGATAGCCACTCACACTCAATTCTGAAAACACAACAAGATCCATACCTAACGCTTTTGCTTCCTGAATGGCTAGAATAATTTTTTCGGTATTGTGCTCGAAATTACCCGTATGATAATTTAGCTGAGCAATGCTTACTTTAATTGATGACACGCTTAATATGATTAAAATAAAACGCCAATATTTAAAGCCAAGTAATTCAAATAAGACTTGAGTCTGTCATCTTTCATATAACCAACAAGTCCGTCTTCGTAGCGAAGTCCCACCTGCAATAAACTGTTTCCAATAAAATTATGCTGTATACCTGCTCCAATAACCAAACCCGCTTTAAACACATTCACATCATCGCTGTATGCAACCGGATTGATGGTATATGCATCACCTGCATCAGGCTCATTCACATTTACCTCATCTATATTAAATCCTGTGGTACTGATATCTGCACGGGCCAAGGTAAGTATACCTGCATTGAAACCAAATTCACCATAATACCTCAAATGACCAATTTCATTCGTTCTCATTTTTAAAATCAAGGGAATTTGAAAGTACCTAAGTCTGTAATCAAAGTTAAAATTTGAAACGTTGGGATAGGAAACTCCTCTGTAATCAACAGAAGTGTAATTTTCTTTTTTAATATTTTGATTAGTCCCAAAATACTGAATTGATAGTTCTGTACCCAAGGCATAATTTTCAGTAAAATAATACTCAAGGATTAGTCCGTATGCAGCATTTACCCTGCTTCCGTTCGAAAATGAATTTTTGTTATCCGTAGCACTCCATGTAATTTGAGGGGCAAATCGCATCCCAATTTTTAATTGTGCCTGCGCTGCTTGTGCAATAGTTAATAATAGTATTGTTTGAAGTATTCGTTTCATTGTTATTCCTTTGCAATTATGATATTGAAATTCAAATCTAATACATACTGTGCGCTATTATGCATGATATTATTAACACTTTGGTCGTGTAATGGTTGTCAAAATAAGACCTATATTGAACAACCCGTGTATGAAGGAACTGAAATAGAACCGGTAAACATACTGCGATTCGAGAAAGAATTGTTTGAGGTAAATCCTGAAAGTTTAGAAAGTGATTTACGTAACTTACAACTAAAATACGGTGACTTTTATTATAGCTACGCAGCAGATATATTGGCCATGCCGGAGAATCCCAACGATTCGTTGTTTGTAAACAGTATGCGCATGCTGCTTGGATACGACCCTTTGGTGCAACTTCGTAATACGGTAGATTCGGCATACTCCGATTTGGCAGCTGAAGAAAAACAACTTACTCAGGCAATGGGAATTTATAAGAAACAATTTCCTGATGAAGTTTCGCCAAAATTTATAAGTTTCATCTCTGAATTTGGCTATGCCAACATCACCTATAACAATATGGTTGGTATTGGTTTGGATATGTACCTCAACGAGCGCTTTCGTGAATTTTACATAGCATTGGAATTTCCTGAATTTATGATACGAAAACTGAAACGCCCATACATTGTGCCTTATGCCATCAAAGCATTTGCTACCATGAAATTGGAAGACCAAAACACACGTGATAAAAGATTTTTAGCTACCATGATGGTTGAGGGAAAAATAAGGTACTTTATTAAAGCATTGCTACCCGAAGTGCACGACACCCTAATTATGGGATACACTGCTGAACAATTGGCATGGTGTAGTCAAAATGAACCGGAAATATGGAAGCACTTTGTAGAAAAGGAATGGATTTATAAAAATGAACCCTCTCAATTTATTCGCTATTTTACCGATGGTCCGTTTACTTCAGCAGATGGGGTTCCGGCTGAATCATCACCTATGATTGGGACTTATATTGGTTGGCAAATATTAAAACATTACATAAAGAACAATCCCAATGTGTCTCTTCAGGAGTTAATGAATGAAAAAGATTTTGATAAAATTTTGAAGATGAGTAAATACCGTCCCCAGTAAATTTATTGTTTAAAATTCCATATTCATCCCGTCAAAAGTACCCGAACTCATCAGCAACATATTATCATGTGCGGCATAGTGTTTCTGTAAAAATCCCCTTAATTTATCTTTATCTGTAAACACCTCCACATTTCCACCAAATCCTGCTTTTACTTCGGCTTCATCCAACATTGGCATTTTTTTCATTTCCAATGCATGCTTACTGTATAGCACGGCCTTTATGTCTGCTGCATCCATTGTATTAGCATAATGTGGCAAAAACGCTTTGTTCAAACTGCTGTATGTATGGAGTTCATATGCGGCTACGAGCTTTCTTTCGGGATACAGCGACCTTACCGCTTCGATTGTGGCTTTTAGTTTTGAGGGTGCATGTGCAAAGTCTCGGTATATAAGAGATGTTGGCGTTTCTTTCAATAACTCCAATCGTTTTGCTGTGCCTTTAAATGTAGCTATTGCTTCGGCAAATTGTTGTTCAGTTATACCGGCTTCTGCACAGGCATATTTTGCTGCCATCATATTCTGTAAATTGTGCTTCCCGAAAATTTGCAGTTTGATTTGCAATTCCTCATTCACTTGCCAAAATGTTTCTCCATCAATAACCTCAAAAAGTGGTGAATCATAACCAATCACTTTTGATTGAGGAGTTGTTTTGGCTACAAGTTCTTCTAAGTCCTTATCTGCTTTACAGTATATCAAAGTTCCATCGGGTAAAAGTTGTTTCATAAAAATAGAAAACTGCTCTTTGTAATTTTCATATGTTGGAAACACGTTGATGTGATCCCATGCAATACCTGTAATAATGCCCACATGTGGATGATAAAGATGGAATTTAGGTCTTAAATCCAAAGCTGAGCTCAAATATTCATCTCCTTCAAAAACAGCAATTGTACTGTTGTCATTTAATCCTACCATGGTATCAAACCCTTCAATGATTGACCCCACCAGGTAGTCAAATTGTAGTTGATGGTATTTCAATACATGCATGATCATGGCTGTGGTTGTGGTTTTTCCGTGACTCCCTCCCACTACGATGCGTTTTTTATTTTTGGTTTGTTCGTACATGTATTCAGGGAAAGAGTAAATACGTAAACCTAATTCTTGTGCACGCAATAGTTCCGGATTATCTTTTCGGGCATGCATCCCTAGTATTATTGCATCAATGCCAGCATCAATATTTTCTGTAAACCAACCATTTTGAGTGGGTAAAATTCCCTTTGCTGCCAACCTTGATTTGGCAGGTTCGTATATTTCATCATCGCTTCCGGTAATGTAATAACCTTTGTTGTGCAAAGCCAAAGCAAGATTGTGCATGACCGCACCTCCGATGGATATAAAGTGTATGTGCATTATGCGAAGTAAGAAAACAGTTTGTATCTGTTAATCAAAAATTATAAACAGATACTAAAGCCTGTCTATTTCTTTTACTGCTGAACTACAAAACGCCTGATGGCTTGGTTACCCAAATTATCTATTAACAGAAGCATATACATGCCTTTTTGCAGATTACTTACATCAATGACAGATGTGTTTTCATTAATCGATTCAGCATGCGTTATCATTCTACCTTGCAAATCAATCAATGAATATTGGGCAATGGTTTTGTCTGATTCAATGTATAATAGGTTTGTTGTTGGATTTGGAAAAATCCTAACTGAAAAGTTATGCTGAACTTGATTCAAACCATTTACCCCAACCGTAATATAATCTGTATAGGTTGTATCATCAAAACCTCCACGATATCCTGCTCTCAATGTTATTGTATATGAACCCGCTTCATCAAACAATATTTCAGGCCGTTGTGTGGCATTGTCTGTGCCATTAACAAACCGAAAACTATTTGGGGTAATGGTCCATAACCACGATTGGGGATTATTGGTGCTGACATCATTTAAAATACAAGTATCAATATTATTGGCAATAAAATTTCGCTTATTCGCTATAAAACGAGCTTTATTATTGAATGCTTGTGCGCGATAAATATCTCGGTACTTAATGGTTGTTTGCCCGCCCATGCCTGTTTGAACAATAATTTCTAACACAGGAATCTTTTCATTATTTGTTATCCATTTGTATTCAGTAATATTTTGTGTTAAGGGAAATGCAATTGGGATTAAACTGGTACGAATGGTATCTGTTATTCGAAGTATAGACTTCACACGTATACAATCAAAAGTACCATATGGTGTGGTAATAGTTCCCCAAGCATCCACTTCGTTTACTCTTTTTCCGGCACTCTTGATGGTTGCAATTAAAGCGTTGACCTCATTAGTTATCCATGTACAACTGTCTTTAGTATCGTAGGTCAATGGAAAACGATAAACCGTATCTCGCCATGTTTGTGTAAGTGGAATTCCTTGAACAGAAAATGCACGTCCTGTGTTTACATACACATTTTGTGTATTACGGAAAAAACTGTAGGCATCCGTTGCTTGCACAAGAGCGCCTAAGTTAAAATTTTGCAAATCGGTACCATAAGTTGAACCAGCAAATGAAAGATTGTATAATAAACTAATTGAACCTGGAGACCTAAAAGAAGGAACATCTTGAAAGGTAGGAACCAAATTAGATGCGTCCCAAGTTTGATTTGCTCCTTTTTTGTTAATCAATAATGTAGTGTTTGTTGATGCAGTGCTGTATCTAACAGTATCTCCTACGGATGGCATGTCTGCATTTCCGGTGTTGATTTGTGAATGAGCATAGAATGCAAAGCAAATGTTTAATGAAAGTAATAATTTTTTCATAAAACGAAGATGATTTATTTATATAATAAATGACGCTCTTAGGAATTAATAATGTTTTAATCAACTGATTAAATGCGATAGGCTTGAAATTTTAAAATCAGCTATGGAAAATCTGGGGTCATCAAAAGTGGCAACTTCGGGCACGGCAATACAGGTCATTCGCGCAGCTTTGGCTGCCAATACCCCATTTATAGAATCTTCAAGCACCACACAAGAAGAAGGTGCGACACCCAACATTTTTGCCGTATTGATAAATATTTCCGGGTGTGGTTTGCCGTAAGTTTCAAACTGAGCAGAATGCAGAATTTGAAAATAGTTTCTGATGGATAATTTATCTACAACCGCATCAATCAATATCATCGGAGAAGAAGAAGCTAATGCCATTTTCTTTCCTTTGCTTTCTAGAAAACTTAACAACTCATATACTCCAGACATGGCAACTGCATTCGATTGAATACTTGTAACCATTTCTGCAAGAATATCTTTTTCGGTTTGTTGCAAATCAGCATTGGGCCACGGTTGATATTGGTACCAATAGGCCACTACTTCACTCAACCTAAAACCCATCACTTTTCTTAGCAATTCATCTGTTAGGGTAATGCCTAATTGCCCAAAAACTTTTTTCTCAACCATTTTCCAAATTGGTTCAGAATCTACCAGCAACCCATCCATATCAAATATGAATATGTCATGCATTGATAAAATATGTTCGAAATCAGATTGTGTCATCGTTCCAAATTTCCCAACTTTTTTGGGCTTGTAAATGCAGCATTTCTAAACCATTTTTTACCATTGCTCCTTGGGCTCTGCAATTCTTTAGATATGTTGATTCTTCTGGTAAATAAATCAGGTCATATGCTACATGTAAATCAGTAATATATTCATATGGGATTTGTGGTGCAATTTGTGAAGCAGGGTGCATACCAACCGGTGTGCAATTGATAATAAGTTGATGTGAGCGTATAACTGCTTTATTTATGTCTTCATATTGAAGTGCATCTGGCTGATTCCTGCTTACACATGCATACGAAATACCTAGTTGTTTCAATACAAACTGAACTGCCAATGAGGCTCCACCCGTACCTAAAACCAATGCTTGCTGATGCCAAGGTTGCAACATGGGCAATAAGGATTGCCTAAAGCCGTTCACATCTGTATTAAATCCTTTGAGCAACAATCCTCCATTGGTATGCTTAATCTTCACACAATTTACTGCGCCTATTTCTTTGGCCTCATCTGAAAGCGCTGTCAAATAATCTAGAATATGTAGTTTATGTGGGATGGTTACATTTATCCCGGAAAGCTGTTCTCTTGTAATGAGATCAAACAAATTTTCGAGGTGCGAAATAGCATAGTTTTGATACGAATGACTTAATTCATTCATTGCAAAAAAGCCTCCGAAATAGTTTACTGAAAACGTGTTAGATAATGGGAATCCGATAAGTCCGTAATTTGCCATGATTGATCCTTCACTCGGGTTTTTGATAATATATAATTTCTACTCTCCTATTAAGCGCTCTGCCTTTTGAGGTATTATTACCAGCCAAAGGTCGTTTATTTCCCATACCTTTTGCAACTACTTTTGTATTTAGTTTTGCTTGCAATAGTTGCGAAATACCATTGGCCCTACTCAGTGATAAATTGTAATTATAATCTGAACTGCCAACTGAATCGGTATGCCCGATAACAACAATACTGTCAAACCTAAATTGAGAAAGGCTATCGACCATTCGAGCCAAACGAATTTTACCCGCTTCATCCAATGTTGACTCATTGTTCTCAAAATTGAAATAATAACTGCGCTTAATGGGTTTCATTTTTACGGGCAAACTTCTAAATGAGTGCATACGGAGCAAAATTCCCGAGTCATATTCGCAATCTGTAATATCAGTGATAATCATTTTCATTTTGTACACCACACCCGGCTTCACTTTTTTTCCGGTAGTAATCAAGCGGGTGTATCCATCCCATTCGGTTACTTGGCGCCCATTCATACCGTATTGGGTATTGTCAATATACCAATCCGAATTTACTTTTTGATTGATGCTATTTACATTGATATAGGTTTTGTTTGGCAATACGGCTATGTTCTCAGGCTTACGTGTTGATGACTTTTCCCAAATGTAAAAGCCAAATAGGTCGTTAAATTCTTTGCCTACAAATTCCGGATATTCATCTGAACCGAAAACAAAATCAAAACATATGCTGTCAAAATTGGGAACAAAATCAAACTCGATGCTAATACCGTCACATAAGTTACTTCTGGCAATAAGGTGTTCGTCACTAAAAAAATAACCTCCTAAATTAGCCCCTGCGTTGGGTCGGCTGTTTGGACCTACCATTTGCTCGGCAATGCCTGTTGTAAGTAGCAACCCTTCTTTTATACCCAATACCCCGGTTGGCTCCATAAAAATTCCAACACCTGCGGTATCGCCTCTAAATTTTATGTTGCTAACTTTCCCTACTCCTTTTCCAATAAAATACTGCTTTATTATTTTATTAACTGAAAGGGTATCACTTAAAGGAACCACAAGCGATTGTGATTTCAATGCAGAATAAAAAAACATTAAAAAAATACATAGCATTTGCCTATCTAAACGCATATTTCAATTGCAAAATAAACATCCTTGTTGGGCGCATGTCTGCCGGCCTTGTCATTTGTTCATGATTGGTTAGGTTATTTACAATAAACATAGCCGAAAGTTTTTTAGTAAATTTATATCCCAATCGAATATCAAAGACAATATCGCCTTGCAAGTTCATGTTTCTTCCCTTATCTATATCCATATTTTGATACTGCAAATTTAATGGAGAAGTGGGATCAGTAAAAAAGCCATCCATATTGGTCATGTAACTGTTGTATCGCTGGCTTACACCAATTAGTAATCTTTTATAAGTAATTTCCACATCCAACTTAAACAAGTGATTGTACCGGTATTTCAATTGGGTATTTGATGAATTTTCGCTTGTACTTCTATAAGTATAATCATTATTTGCAGAATCAGTTGCAAATACCTTATCAGGTGTTAATGAAACCGGATTGGCATAGGTATACCCAATCAATAATCTTACACCTAAGTCTTCTGTTAGCTTTCCATCTGCACCCAGTGAGGCATCAATCCCTGAAATTCTGGTATTGCCAACATTATATGCTTTAAAGCCTGAAGCGGATATCCATGAGTTTGGAATATTTACATTAAATGTATCCCAAATACCATATGCAAATTCAATCATATTTTGGTATTCCTGCACAAAGTAGGCAGCATCAATATAACCCGACCAATTTTCACCTACACGAAATCCTTGTTTTAATCCAAACTCTGAACTCCAACCACGCTCAGCTTGTAATTTTTCATTTGGATAAATATTGACCAAACCAACAGAAGTGGTAATAAACCTTTCAGCAATGGTTGGAAACCTAAAGCCTTGCCCATAGGATGCACGTAGAAAAGTAGCTTTTGCCAACTGAAAACTAACTCCTGTTCTAAATACATTGGCTTCATCAGAAGTATTATCCATTTCATAATATTCATACCTCCAACCAGCAGAAAAATCTATTCGCTTAAATCGCATTTCTAATTGCAGATACGGAGCAAAATTTTTCATGGTATGGTTACCTGCATATAACTCTGACTCACTTTTTGTGGACGTGTACATGATGCCACCGTTAAGCATGCTGTTGCGCTTATCCAAAATGCGCTGAAATTGATATTCATACGAACGGTTTTTAAATTGGTTGCTTTGATTTACTTGACTAACCGTATTTTCAACTGAATTTATGGATCCGTTTGCCCTAATTCGAAGGACGTGTTTATTTCTTGAAGTTTGATAACTGATATGTGGCTCAATGGAAACAAGACGAGCTTGCGTACCGGTTTTATTTGAATCGAGCGATGTGTAGCGATAATCATATGCATCCCACAGCAAAAAGGAACTGCTGATTTGTTGCATAAAATTTGTACCAATTCCATATCGCAGTCCGGTGATTTTTTGGTTGCGGTGATTTGCATTAAGGGTAAATCGCATGCGTTGGTCATCTTCTCCTAAACGATAACCCAAATCATTCATAATATTAATTGCTGCAAATATGTCTGTATTGTATATTCTTTCAGAGTGAAATGCTGATAACATGGTTTGGCTACGTGGCTTTGTGGTCCAGCGCGTCTGAGCATCTGGCAGCTTATCAAAAAAACCTTGTTGAAAAGTTACATGTGTTTTGGGCTTGGCTCCGGGGTTGGCTGTTCTTATATTTATTACCCCATTTAAAGCAGCTGAACCATAAAGTACCGAACTGGCACCTTTAATCACTTCCATTTGTCCTATATTTTCTAATGGAATAAATTTCCATTGTACCTGACCTGCATCGCCTGTAATGTAAGGCATGTCATCAACTAAAATCAGCACCCTTGACCCCGCGCCATAGCTCCATCCACTACCTGATCTAATATTTACTTGCCCATCAATTGCATTTACAGATGGTAACTGATTCATAATGGCCTCCATATTTACCACTCCTTTATTCTCAATCAGGTAGGGCTTAATAATTTCAGTACTTACTACTGTTCGTTTTATTTCTGTATTTGTTTTTCCTGTGGAAATTACCACTTGATCCATTTCATTGGTAGAAGGTTCAAGCTTTACCTTTAGTTGTTGTGTTTCTGGTTCTAAAACTTTAATAAAACTTCGGAATCCAATATGGGAAACAACTATTTGATATGGTGAATCCTGATATGATCGAAACTTAAAATAACCTTTTTGATCACTTAAAACAATAATTGTTGTATCTTCATTTTTCACAGTAATGGTAGCGCCAACTAAAGCGTCACCACTTTCATCACTTATCCAACCACTAACTGTATGGCGGATTTTTTTTTGCGCATTGGCAATATTGGAGCAAAAAAATAAAGAGCAGAATATTATTTGTAAAAATACCCAGTGTATGATAACTTGCTTGTGTTTCACTGAGACAAATTAAATGATTCTTATGAAAAAAATACTACTATTTACATATTTCCTTACATGGGTAATTATTCGCACAAACGCTCAATCATGTATACCTTTGGCGAATTTTCCGGGAACCCAAGGCATTATTCCTGATGCAATTTCACCTGCATACCTTGATACCAATTATGCCCAAACCATTCATTTTAAAGCTCCTTTAGACACTAATGTTAATTTTAATAACGTAAATATTGTCTTTAGAGTTGACTCCCTTCGCATCGTTGATGTGATTGGCTTACCCGATGGCATTACGTATGCATGTAATAACAATACATGTATGGTAAATGGTGGAGGTGTTGGCTGCGCATCCTTAACAGGAAGAGCAACACAAGGGGGTGTATTCCCATTAAAAGTGGTCATAAAAACATCAGGCAAGGCTATGTTGTTTGTTCCGGTGCCGCAAATTACAATTGATACAAATGAAAAATATACTTTATATGTGTTTAATGTAACAGGTAACAAACAAGTGCTTTCTACTACAGTTTCAATATCGGTATTTCCCAACCCTCCAAACAATTTGCTGAATATATCTGATTTGA
>CAYSBE010000036.1:0-21199 GCA_964429245.1 uncultured Bifidobacteriaceae bacterium
CATTTACAAAGTAAACACCTCTGTCAAGTGATGAAAGATTTAGAACATCATGCTGTGCAGTTACTTTTACCTGCATTACTGTTTTTCCGGTTATATCAATTATGGTTACCGTACCATTTTCATTTTCAAGCAATGCAATGTTTAAGAGGTTTTTAGCGGGATTAGGGTACATTTCAAATACAGATTTGGATACAGTGATTTTCAAACCAACCGTATTTTTTGAAAATGCAGAATCAACTGCTGCAAGCGAAGTATTGTAATAGGTTCCACTTGGTGATTCTTCTAAATATACTGCACGTACCATATAAGTGGTAAATCCATTATAAGGCATGCTGTCGATATAAGACGAAGCATTTGCATCCAACATAATTGAGGGCAAATGACTTCCTCCAATTTTTGATACCACATAGCCATCAGCACCGCTAACAGGTTGCCAGCTTAGCGATACCCGCATACTGTCTGGAGATGATGTAGCTGTGAAAATGCTTACCGCTTCTCGCATATGCAAACGCAGACTGGGGTCACCCATTAAGTTGGTTGAAATAAATGTGGGGCATATATTATGAACGTATCCAACCGGTGATGCTGTTGTATTGTCATACACATTTCCTTGGGTAAGTTTTGCACTATATCCGATATTGTATCCTAATGCCATGTGATGAAAATGCCAGTGTGGACGACCACTCCATGCACTTGCCAACCCACCGTTTTTGGTAGCAAGCGGAGCACGCAATATATTATTCTGGGCATCCCAATCGCCAAAGTAGCTGCCAAACAACATCGTAAAAATCTGATTGATGGAATCGTTATTAAATTGAGCGGTGGTAGCTACTCCGCTGCAACTAGTATAACTACCTGCACCGCAACCGTAGGTAAACAGATAATTTCCTTGTTTGGTTGAAGTGAGGTAATCTTTTGCTTCAACGCTATCACCAAACATGGCACTAAAATTTCGCCATCCGCTTGCAGCAAAGGCTTCGCCACTCATGGCTCCAAAATGATCATCAACCAATGCACGTCTGATTACTTGGGTTTCGGCTATTTTGTATTTATGGGCTTTTTGTAAATACTGTCGAACCAATGCTGTATCTGTTTGCCCAAACACCGGCATATTGAAAAGATCAACACGCCCTACCTGCAAATTGGGTTTATTGTATGCGATAAACATCTGGTCAAATTTTCCATCCCCCGGTATATTGTCATTTACAGCCCTAGCAGGAGTGGTATCGTTCACTTGACTATCTGTCCAAAACGATTCATTTAAATAAGCATAATACATATCAGTTGACCATGCCCCTCCATGCTCAGTATGCCCATCAGGCGGAAAAATTTGCCCCTGCTGGGCCACAAACCCACCTGAATATGGAACCGGAACGCGGCCAAGCACATACACTGCTTGCAGTTGAGGTGCTCCCATCGGTTTGGTATTGGCCTGCAAAATGATTTGTTTTACTGATGCGGCAGATAGGTTGCGTGCGACATATTTGATATTTACCCACCAGCCGTCTTTTATCAAATCCCATTTCAATTGGTCTATTTCGGCAGCCAATGGCACACGGTAGTTATCATCAACGAGCAAGAGCATTTCGCCACGCTCAAGCATGGGTGGTACTTTTATTCCTGCACATATATAACCATGAGCCGTGCGACCCGAGTGTAGCCGTTGCACATAATACTCGTAGGTTTTGCCTAACTCAACCACATTATCGGTGTAGGATGTAGCTGTATTGGGCAGCGTTTGCAATGCATTTCCCCAAGAATCAGTGCTAAGAGATTTGCGAAAAACACGGTAGCTTGTAGCTGAATTGTCAACCGGCCATTTAATTGTAATGCTTGCCGGAGTATCGGTCACTTCTACTTGTAAAAGAACAGCATAGTCTTTAGATGTTTGCGACCAAGCTATGAAACAGTAAAAAGATAGCGCAGCAACTAGTATTATTTTTTGCATAATGTGTATGTTTGGCTGTAGTAAAAATCAAATGTAATAAAAATAAATGTCGGAAAAAGTAGTAATGGAAGAAAGCTGGAAGCAATTGTTGCAGGACGAGTTTAATCAACCCTATTTCCTGCAGCTCAAATCTTTCTTGCAAAGTGAAAAAGAAAAAAGGATAATAATTTTTCCTCCAGGCAACCGTATTTTTAGTGCATTTGACAAAACCCCTTTCGAGAAAGTAAAAGTGGTGATATTGGGGCAAGATCCATATCATGGTATTGATCAGGCTCATGGACTTTGCTTTTCCGTAAATGATGGCATTCCTATTCCTCCATCATTGCAAAACATCTTTAAAGAACTAAAATCTGATATCGGCTTTGAAATACCTCAATCTGGCAACCTTAGCAAATGGGCGGCTCAGGGTGTATTTCTTTTAAATGCCACACTCACAGTAAGACAAAATGAAGCAGGTTCACATCAAAAGAAAGGATGGGAAACATTTACTGACAAGGTCATTCAGCATATTTCAAATCAAAAAGAGCATGTTGTTTTCATCCTTTGGGGCAAATTTGCCCAAAGCAAAAATCAACTCATAGACACCACAAAACACTTGGTACTAGAAGCCGCTCATCCTTCTCCCCTTTCGGCTTACAACGGCTTTTTCGGCTGCAAACATTTTTCCAAAACCAATGATTACCTGCAACAAAATCACATAGAACCTATTGACTGGCAGTTGTAAATCAATCGTGCATAAGTTAACTACATGTAAGTGAAATAAATAGAATAAGCCATTTTTACATCATCCAAAAAAAAGTACTTTAGCTGCATGGAAAATTTTGTGGTATCGGCTCGCAAATACAGACCTTTAACATTTGAAACGGTTATCGGCCAGGAACATATTACCCAAACTTTAAAAAACGCCATTCGCAATAATAAATTGGCTCATGCATTCTTGTTTTGCGGACCACGTGGTGTTGGAAAAACAACTTGTGCCCGTATTCTTGCCAAAACCATCAATTGCACCAACTTAACTCCCGAAATTGAAGCGTGTAATGAGTGTGAATCTTGTAAAACATTCAATCAAAATACGTCATTCAATATTTATGAACTCGATGCCGCATCCAATAACTCTGTTGACGACATCAGGGCACTAACAGAGCAAGTTCGGTATGCACCGCAAGGAGCTAAATATAAAATTTATATCATTGATGAGGTGCACATGTTGTCTTCACAAGCTTTTAATGCATTTTTAAAAACACTTGAAGAGCCACCACCATATGCCAAGTTCATATTGGCAACTACCGAACGACATAAAATATTACCAACTATTCTCTCTCGTTGTCAAGTATTCGACTTTCATAGAATCAAAATAGAGCATGCTGTTACACAGTTAAAAAAGATTTGTCAAAGTGAAGAAATTACTGCCGAAGAAGAAGCTCTGCATGTGATTGCACAAAAAGCGGATGGCGCCATGCGTGATGCCCTTTCGATATTTGACCGCATTGTAAGCTATTCGGGTAAACATGTTTCCTACCAAGATGTGATTGCCAATCTAAATATTTTAGACTACGAATATTATTTTAGAACCACCGACAAACTCCTCGAAAAAAATACCGCTGCCACATTGCTTCTATTTGATGATGTATTAAATAATGGATTTGATGTGCAACATTTTCTATCGGGACTAAACGAGCATATACGCAACTTAATGGTGTGTAAACATCCCGATACAATAAAACTGCTAGAAGTACCACCAACTATTGCAGCAAAATTTATGCAACAATCAGCATTATGCAGTCAGTCATTCTTACTAAACGCGTTGAACATCATCAATAAATGTGAAGTTGATTTACGTTCGAGCAGAAATCCGCGATTGCACGTAGAATTGTATTTACTCAAACTGGCACACATACAAACGTTGCTTGAAGCAAAATCAGCAGAAGCTGATGCTAAAAAAAAAATGACTGAGCACGCTGATGCTCAAATTGCCTTACCCGAAAATGCTCCTAAACTAAATCCTCCTATACCACCTGCCCATCCGGGTAAGGAAAGAACAGATTTCCCGAAAGCAAAACCCGAATTTGAACCCGGAAATGGACGTTCGGCAGAAGATAAATTAAAATCGCTTCGCAATAAAATTGCTAGCGAGCCTATTGAAAATAAAGAGGCTCAAATTGCCCATACGGAGCAAACTAAAGAAACCGAAATGAATGTAGCCATTACCGCTGCTACACTTGACCGCGGTATTAAAGCCTACATTCAGAAACTTGAAAATGATGGAAAAATGAGCATGGCTGTTATTTATAAGAGTGCCAAATATGACGTCTCTACGGATAATGAATTTGTATTTATACTTGCCAGTAAACACGAAGACGAAATGTTGCAAAAAGATAACTTGGCGTTTATGCAATTTTTGCGCAATGAATTAAAAAACTATAACCTTACCTATACAACTAATATCGACAGCAAAATTCAGGTTGAGCGTATTTTCACTGCTGATGATAAATTTAAAGAGATGATGCGCAATAACCCTGCTTTACTTGAATTTAGAAATACTTTTGAATTAGATATCGATTAACATATGAAACAAAAATTTAAAGATGCGTTTGCCGGATTTGTAAGTTACTTTTTGAAAGGACTGCTTATTGTATTGCCATTCTATGTAACAGTAAGGTTAATTACCTATGTTGTAGAAACACTTGATACCCATTTTAATGTTGGTGTTCCTGCAGTTGGATTTATTATCGTTATATTCTCAATAACTTTTCTCGGATATGTTGGCTCAAATATCATTGCGCAACCGTTGCTTCGGTTCGTAGATGATATCCTTTCAAAAATTCCGTTTATAAAAATTGTATACTCATCTGTTAAAGAATTTATGGAAGCCTTTGTGGGCGAGAAAAGAAAATTCAACGAAGCAGTATTGGTAGAGCTTGCACCGGGTGTTTTGAAACCAGGATTTGTAACACAAAAAGATTTATCGAAACTTGGACTGCCAGGCAAAATGGCCATCTACTTTCCACATTCATACGCATTTTCAGGAAACCTTTTTTTGGTAGATGCAGATAAAGTACAACGCTATCAAGGAAATGCTGCCGATATGATGAAATTCATTGTATCAGGAGGGGTTACGCATATACACTAAAATGAGGCAAGTAGGGGCATTCTTTCGGTTGATTAGAATCGGCAACTTGCTGATGATGGTTGCAACACAAATACTAGCATACTACTTTCTTACACATCATTTGATTGCTGTTGACTTATTAAATAAAAAATTTATCTCCATTCTGATGGCAACATTTCTGGCTGGAGCTTCAGGGTACATCATCAATGATTATCTTGATATTAAAATTGACTATATCAATAAGCCTGATCGTGTAATTGTAGGAACTGAAATTTCACGCAGAGTGGCTATGTTTCTACATCTAACATTTAATGTGCTCGCTTTTACATTGGGACTTTATATCAATATTTATGTCGCAACAAGCATTGTCATTTGTTCAATATCACTTTGGCTTTACTCGGTTGTATACAAAAAAAGCTACTTGGTTGGAAATATATTAATCTCTTCATTAAGTGCCTATGTTATTCTGTTGCTGTTGCTTTTTGACCACAGCATGTCTATTTACCTGGTATGGGCTTATGCATTATTCGCATTTATCAGCACATTGATTAGGGAAATATTAAAAGATATGGAAGACATGAAAGGTGATGCGAAATACAATAGCCGAACCATGCCGATTGTTATTGGTATTCGTCCAACTAAAAATTTCCTCATTTACGTAAGTGTATTTTTTGTTGTGGCGATTTTAATGCACCTTTTTCTTGGCAATAGCTTTATACCTTACAATCATCATTACACTGCAATTTTATACATTGGCTATATGTTATTATTTGTCATTGTACCCCTTGCTGTATTTATTTACATGCTCGCTTTTTCCGATACCAAAAGGCAATACGGAAACCTTAGCCTAATGATGAAATTAATCATGCTTACCGGTATGCTGAGTATGATACTGCTGAAGATTTGATTTAATTAATCATCTCTTTAAATTCCTGCTCGGAAATAATAGAAATATTTAAATCGGTTGCCTTCTTCAATTTCTCCGGTCCCATTTTATCTCCGGCAATCAGGTAGCTAAGTGATTTTGATATGCTACCAACATTTCGTCCTCCGTGCGCTTCAATCAATGCTTTCAATTCATCGCGACTGACACTGAATACGCCTGAAACCAAAAAGGTTTTGCCTTCTAGTGTAGCTGATAATTTTTCTACAGGCTTGTGTGATGATTCAAACTGCAAGCCATGCAAACGCAGCCTTTCTATCATTTCACGGTTTTGCGATTCGGCAAAAAACCTCACCACATGTTCTGCAATCTTATCGCCTATTTCATGAATTGCCGTGAGTATTTCAATATTTGCTTTGGCCAATGCATCAATATTTCCAAAATGTTTGGCCAGTTTTTTTGCTACTGTTTCACCAACCATTCGAATGCCTAGTGCAAACAACACTTTTTCAAAAGGAACCAATTTCGATTGTTCAATACCTTTAAGCATATTGGTAACAGTCTTTTCTTGTAGCTTTCTTTTCTTGATTTCACCGTCTTCCTCTGATTCTATTTCTACACCTATAAGTAAATCGTAGTTTAGGTCGAATAAATCGGCATAATTTGTTATCAGTCCTTTTCTGAAAAGTCCTTCAATTGTTTTACCTCCAAGACTATCAATATTCATCGCCTTACGACCTATAAAATGCTCAATTTTTCCGATGAGCTGGGATGGGCATCCCGATTCATTGGGGCAATAATGAACCGCTTCACCTTCTTTACGAATAAGTGCTGTGTCACATTCGGGGCAGTGTGTAGCATACACATACGGCAAAGAACCTTCGTTTCTTTTGCTCAACTCAACCGATGTAATTTTTGGAATAATCTCACCGCCTTTTTCTACATACACCCAATCACCATGATGCAAATCAAGACGCTCAATTTCATCTGCATTATAAAGGCTGGCATTTTTTACGGTAGTGCCTGCAAGCTGCACGGGTTGTAATTTAGCTACGGGTGTGATGGCTCCGGTGCGTCCAACTTGATAGTCGATATTCAGCAATGGCGTGAGTGCACTTTCGGCTTTGTATTTATATGAAATAGCCCAACGCGGCACTTTTGCCGTAAAACCCAATTCTTCCTGCTGATGGTAATCATTCACTTTGAGCACCACACCATCTATTTCAAACGTTAGTTTTTCGCGATCGGTTTCGTATTGGTTTACAAATGCCATTACATCATTAATGTTGCTGCATAAGCGCACGTGCTCACTCACCTGAAATCCCCAATTGCGTAACATTTTCATCGATTCGAAATGGGTTTCGGCAACGGGTGTATCGGTATACAAAAAATACAGAAAGGCATCAAGCGGACGTTTGGCTACATCTTTCGACTCTTTCATTTTAAGTGTACCTGATGCAAAGTTGCGCGGATTTTTATATAGCCGTTCCCGAATCTCGTCCTCGTCATATCCTTTGGCTTCAAGTTCTTTTCGGTAATTGTTATTTAGCTTCTCAAATGTGGCACGATGCATGAATATTTCACCACGTACCTCAAACTCTTCAGGATAATTACCGGGCATTAGCACATGCGGAATGCTTTTAATGGTTTTTACATTCTCAGTTACATCATCTCCTTGAATCCCATCTCCACGGGTTACTGCCCGCAACAGTTTGCCGTTTTTGTAGGTAATGCCAATAGCCAATCCATCAATTTTTAATTCGCATACATATTCAACTTTTTCGCTGCTGAGTCCCTTTTTTACCCGTGTATCAAAATCGGTTAGTTCCTCCTTGCTGTATGTATTGGCAAGGCTCATCATGGGATATTTGTGCTCAACCTGAACAAAAGTCTCTGTTGTGGCTCCGCCTACTTTTTGGGTAGGTGAGTCGGGTGAGGCCAAGTGCGGAAATTGCTTTTCGAGCAGTTCCAATTCTTTCAGCAACATATCAAATTCATAGTCGCTTATGCCCGGCTGCGACAAAACATAATATTGGTAGTTGTGCTTAATGATTTGTGATGTTAAATTATCAATTCTGATTTTGGCTTCAAGTTCATTCATCGTGTGCAAAATAATATTTTGGAATTAATTGTTAGTTTTGCTTTGATGCTTCGCTTCTTTTATACATCTCTATTGTTATTTATCGCATTGGGTTTGCGTGCACAAAGTGCATACCTACCTTATGATAATTACAGTATGCACATTATAGATAGAACTGAAATTAAACAGGGTGAATTGTATGATATTACCAAATTAAACACATCAACTAAAGCATATAGACGAAAAACTATTGCTTTATTGTCAGATTCACTATTAACTAGAGATACATGGAGCAAGCAAGATCGGTTCAATCTTACATATTTAGCAATTGACAATCCTGAATATTCAAATAATTCCGCTAAAAAATCAGTCAGAAAGGTTGGAAATACATCATTGTATCAATATCAATCTGCGATGTATATGTTGAATATCCCTGACTTTGATTTGGTTATAAATCCAATATTATATGTACAACCCGAGTATGATCAAGCATTAAACAATCAATTTATTCATTTTGTAAACAGAGGCATAAGCATACGCGGGAGAATCGGTAAAAGTTTATCTTTTTTCAGTTCACTTTCAGAAGAAATTCAACGTATGAATACATGGAACAGACTTTACTTTAGAGACTTTGACGTGATTCCGGGACGAACATTTATCTATACAAATGCACCTCCTACACCTAGCGACACAGCTTATTTTAGCTATTGGGATCACACAGCCTATATAGCCTTTCAAACCGAAAAATATTTTGATTTTCAATTTGGCCATGTTACGCATCGAATTGGCAATGGCTATCGCTCTTTTATGCGTTCAGATTTTTCGCCCAACAATTTATCATTAAGAAGTAACTTGCGAATATGGAAAATAAATTATACCAATATTTGGGGTTATCTTTACGATTATCTTCCATTTACATCTCGTCAGAATGTAATTCCAAAAAAATATTTTGCCACCACACATTTGAGTATGAATGTGACCAAGAACCTGAATATTGGACTGTTTGAAACAACCGTATTTAATCGTGATTCAGGTTATGAACATACAGGCTACGACCCGCAATACTTAAATCCAATTATATATTATAATGCAATTGATAATGCAAGAAACAGTCCTGATAAGAATATTATTGGTATTGAATTTAAATACAATTTCCTAAGGCACTTTTCTTTATATGGCCAATTTGTATTATCAGAACTTAATTTCAAACAACGCTTTACAGAAACAGGATGGTGGGGAAATAAAGAATGTTACCAATTAGGAATAAAATATATTGATGTATTGGGAATATCCAACTTAGATATACAAGTTGAGTACAATCAAGCTAATCCATATTCATACACTTCCTTTGACCCACGTAATGCTTATACCAACTACAACCAACCTTTGGCACACCCGTTAGGTGCAAATTTTAGGGAAGCTGTTATACTTAGTAAATGGCAACCACTAGATCGATTACTATTTTCTAATCACTTTATTTACCAAATGGTAGGTAATGATACAAATCAATCCAATTGGGGTCGCAATATTGGGCTAAGTTATGATACACGCATGATGGACTATAACAATGCAATTGGACAGGGAGTAAGGAATGAAATTTTCATATTCCAGCAAAATGTAACATGGATGCCCAAACATAATTTATTTATTGACCTACAATTTGTCTATCGGAAACAAACGGCCGAAATCGATTATTTTGATTCCAATACAATTTATCTTTCTTTGGGAATTCGTTTAAACATAGGCATGCGCGAATGTCATATATAATTAATTTTAAATTTAGGTACACTGTTTGGATGGCATGTTTGTTTATGCCTTTAATGACCTTTGCACAAAGTGCTTATCTGCTACCCAATAATATAACAACATATCAACTAATACGCCTAGAGATAAAACAGGATTCTATTGTTTCACCTCATTTTTTTAATACAGGTTCAGGATTTTATCGAAGAAAAGAAATAACAGAATTTGTAGAAAATTATAATGTTAGCGGTATAAAACTTTCCAAACAGGATTATTTTAATATGCGGTATATTCTCAATGATAATTTTGAATATACACAATCATATACATTTAGCAAAAAGCCTATACTACTTAAGCAAGCATATAAATATAAAAGTGCTTTATTTGGTGTTAAGGACAAAGAATTCAGCCTATCAATAAATCCCATATTATACATCTTTGCTGGAAAGGAACAAGGCAATGCTAATACCGTGTATTTGGATAGTCGAGGTGTAGAAATGCGAGCACGTATTGGGAACAATGTTGGTATTTACACTACACTACAGAATGAAATTTTTACCCCATTTAATAGGGTAAAATCCTACTATGACCAATACAGCGTAATTCCTGGAGAAGCGTTTTTAAAAACCAAAGACACAATTACGTTTAACTATTTCCGAGCTAATGGGTATCTTACAGTTAAGCTGAATAAATATTTTGACGTTCAATTTGGTCATGGGAATAATTTTATTGGTAATGGTTATCGATCATTTTACATGAGTTCAGCATCACGCCCGCATTTGTTTGCACGCATCAATACCCATGTCTGGAAAATTAATTACACCAATATTTACGGCTCACTTTACCAATATGCACCTTTCGGAAATGGCAGAAATAATGCTCAGATAAAGCGAACATATTTTGCTACACAATATTTGAATTACAACATAATAAAAAATGTTAGTATTGGATTTTTTCAAACCGTACTTTTTTATCGAGACTCTAATTTCCAGCAGCAAGGTTTTGATCCTGAATACCTAAATCCTATCATATTTATGAAAGCGGTTGAAAATGGATTAAACAGTCCCGATAAAGCACTAATTGGTGCTGATTTCAAATGGAATTTTTTGAATCATTTTAGCCTATACGGCCAAATGGTAATAGCTGAATTTGTATTTGGCAATTTGGGGACAGGATGGGTAAATAATAAATATGCCATACAGGCCGGAATAAAATACATTGATGCATTTGGCATAAGCAACCTCGACCTTCAATATGAATACAATTACGCCCGTCCTTACATGTACACATCATATGACAATCAAAACTCATACGTAAATTGGAATACACCCGGAGCACATATGCTTGGGGCAAACTTTATAGAGAATATTGGTATTATCAGGTACCAACCGTTGGAAAAACTTCAGCTGAAAGTATCGGCTTTTATATACAAAATAGGACTAGATACCAATGGCAGCAATTGGGGACAAGACATAAGCAAAACTTACCGAAGCCCACCTAAACAGTATGATAACTATGCAGGGCAAGGTGTTACAACAAATGTGTTATTTACCGATTTTGTAGCAAGTTACATGTTGTTTCACAACTTTTTTATTGACCTAAACATCAACTACCGCAGCACTGAAAGTATCTTACCCCCACTGTATACCGCCAAAGGTTGGATGATAGGCTTGGGCGTGCGCTGGAACATGAACGAAAGAAGATGGGATTATTAGAAAACACCAAGATGAGGATAAAGTAATCCGAACTTAAGGTATAGTTCGTAAATCTGTTGCGAGACAAGCATAGCAAAGCAATAAAACAAAAGAATGGAATGAAAAGCCATACGAAGAAGCCTTTTATCAACAAAATCTTTCTTTAACTTAGGTAAATAAAAATGTAATCCATAAGCTGCAATTATTGCATACCAAACCGCAAAATGTTTAGCTGTAAATGTGTGTATATAAGCATGCTGTGGCATCACTATAAACCATGATGCAGAAGCTGCAAAAAACACCCATATCAGTTTTATGGCTTTATCTTGCTGTGTATGAATTTGTCTAAAACTAATCATGTAAAGTACAAGTATGAACCACCCCGGAAATAGAAAATATCTTTCCATTCGATTAAACCAATTGAAAGGAATCATATAGAATTTAAGTAATGAAAACTTTTCCTCACTTACAGGTTGGAGGTTCGATGCACTACCTGTTGTTCGGTATTTAAAAGCCTCTAGCAAGTCATTAATAGCAAGCTGAAACGAGCCAAAATAACTAACATTTTGCATTAAATGCAGCATAAAACCAAACATTAACGCTATAAAAAGTAAAACTGTTTCTTTAGTCACTAGTTTTCTTTGATATACCCATGCAAAGCCTGCAGAAAGTACACCAATATAAACCGGCTGCTCAAAAGAAATATTAACTTGAATCATCATTATCAAAAGTAAAATGAAAAGCACAATCAATGACTGCCTACCTGACTCATAATATTTAAATATTAAATAAATAAACAACCACTTGAGCAACTCTCCATATAAATGTTGATGAAGATTATCTGCCCAAGCTATAAAATAGTTCGACAAAACAAGTATACATGAAGCTGTAATTGCAATAGCAGCATTTGTAATAAGCAGTGATAATACAGTATAAATCAGGATGAATAAACAAACTGAAAGTAATACAGGGACTATACGTAGAACAACTTCACTTTTAGTATTAAAAACTACGGAATATATACCGGAAAGGATATTGGGTAATGCAGGATAATGTGTGTATACTATGGGATTGTTTGTATTGGTAAAATAATCATGTACAGGAAGCAACGATGTTTTTACAAAACCACTATCATGAAAATACCAAGCACTTGATATTGTATTTTTATCGCTGAAACCATCACCAAAAATCTGATTTCGCCCACGGCCGGGTTCAATTGCTGATATATTTATCATTCTAAAAATAATGATAACATAAGCAATGACAAACGTAGCTATTTTTATATTCCTAAAACTAGTACTCATCCTGCAACAATAATTTCATTTTCGCAATAATCTCTTCTGTTTTCATATCTTTCATACAAATATTGTTACCACCACAGGGTATAATTTCAGTATGATGAATACACGGGCTGCAATTTTTATGTAGATATACTGTTTCCATTCTTGGCCCAGAGATATTATCAATAGCTACACGCTGCATAGGAGAAATAGGGCCCCAAAGGCTAACAGTTGGCAATCCAAGTTTATAACCTATGTGTAATGGTGCACTGTCAATACTTAGCATCAGGCAACAGTTATCTTTAAGATATTGATAGTATTTGTCAAAGGTTAGTTTTTTTGCTGCCAAATTCACCACACTTTCCTTACATTGAGGCAAATTATCTTGAATAAACTGATCTATCTGTAATGTATCTGAAGGAGCTCCAGTAAAAACAATCAAGTATCCTTTTTCAATAAAATACAAACATATTTCGGAGAGTTGCAAATCAGGAAGTTTGCGGAGGTTTCCGCCAAGTTCACTACATGTATTATTTATTGCAATACTTTTCTTTATGCCATTTTTATCATTATATGGAAAAGCAAATGGAACAAATGAAACTACTCCTGCAAGTTTTGCCAATTGCTCATAATTTCGAAATACTGGTATAAACTGATTAAAATATACATGGTGAGTATTTAAATAATGCCTAAAATTTACTTTATCAAGTTCAAAACCAAATCGGTTAATTGCAAGAGTCCAAGTTGAGAATAATGTAGTAAGTGCTGAATAAACTTCCAGATCTATAGTCCAAAGTTTTCGCAAACGCCATGTTTTTAATAACGTAAAAACTGATGAAAGTATAAGTTTGAATATGTTTGAATCGTCAATAGTCCAAACCTCATCAAATAGTCTTAGTGGTTTTACACCATGCGCTACACCGTAACTGGTCAGCAAAATCATTTTCGAATGCGGATACCTCAATCGCAAGCTATTTAATGAATCCGAAGCCATGATAATGCTTCCAAGTCCCAGGATTTTTATAACTAAAATATTTTCAGGCTCTGCTTCAATATCGTGGCTTCTTCGAAGAATCAAGCCAATTGCACGTACCAATGCTAGGTGAATATAAACAAGTACGGAACCAATATACTTGTCAATTATTTGTTTTGCCTTCAATTTCATTTGGTAATGAAACGAAAATAAAGAAATCAGTCATCATATTTATACAGTAATTTTACCAGCACATCAAAATCTTTTGGATAGGGTGCAGTGATATCGTAGGCTTGCTCAAAAAGTTCAAATTGAACATTAAATGCATGCAATGCAACGCGCTTCATTAGTGGTTGCTCGTTTTCAAACTTACCTGTTTTAAAACCACGTTTGATTGATGATAGCATCAAGTGTTTTCCCCCATAAGTAGTATCGCACACAATTGGAAATTTAATTGAAGCCAAATGAATACGTATTTGATGCAACCTACCTGTAACAGGCATACAAGCCAATAAGGTATAATTTTTATACAACTTTACGGTATCCACAACTGTTTCGGCTTGCTTGCCTTCCTTTAAATCTACTTTTGCCATTCCGCTACGTGTGATTCCTAAAGGCAATATGATGTGTTTGTTTTGCACTTGCAGCAATCCTTCAACCACAGCATGATATGTTTTTTGAAGCTTCCGGTGCTCAAGCAACATGGCAATTTCTCGATAAACTTCAGGATTTTTAGCCAATAATAACACGCCTGTTGTTTCTTTATCTAAGCGGTGACATAGCTGTAAGTTAGGTTGGTATTTTCGCGCTTCACCTATCACACTCTGCCCTGTTCCAGTTCGCTCATCTAATGACGCAATGCCTGATGGCTTATTAATGGCTATGATATTGTCGTCTTCAAATACAATCCAATCCTCGAAGCGGTGAAAGTTTCCCATTCCGCGAATTAATAACTATAAAATGAGAAATAACCTCTTGTTCCATTTGGATAAATTCCTTCAATTACAATTTGCCCCCTAACTCTTTCTAAATCATAAATGAGTTCTTCTGCTTTTGTGTATTGTTTGCGGTTTAATGAGGTTACGATAAAGTCTTCAGGTATACCCATTTTTCCAATACGGCCATTTTTAATATTGGTAATTTTTATTCCTGAAGTAATTCCATATTTTTCAGCCTCTACTTTAGGCACCATTTGAAAATCGGCACCAAGTGTTGTTGAAGAAACTGTTTGTTTTCGAAGAATGGCTGTATTTCCTTCTCTGTTCATGAGTTTTACATAATAATCAGCCGTTTTCCCATTTCGCAAAATAGTAAATTTGAGTTTATCTCCGGGTCTGAAATAGCTGATTTGCTCATCGAAAAGTGATTTACTCTCTATCTCTTTTTCATTTACTTTTAAAATCACATCCCCATTTTTTACACCTACCTCTTCACTGGGCCCACCCGGAAGTACGTATTGAACATATACCCCAATATTGTTATTGATGTTTAGTTGTTTGGCTAGTTTTGAGTCAATATCCGTCACATCAATTCCTGTAAAACCTCGCTGCACCTCATTAAATTCAATCAAATCTTTAATTATTTTTTGAACAATATTGGCAGGAATGGCAAAGCCATATCCATTATAAGACCCTGTATTGCTTGCAATGGCTGTATTAATACCAACCAACTCCCCTTTTACATTTACCAGCGCACCACCACTATTTCCCGGATTGATCGCTGCATCTGTTTGTATGAATGATTCGATTGGGAAACGGCTATTTACTACATTGATATTTCTGCCTTTGGCCGAAACAATTCCTGCTGTAACCGTTGAGGTTAAATTAAATGGATTGCCAACTGCCAACACCCACTCGCCTATCTGCAGGTTATCAGAATTACCAAAAGCAATAAACGGCAAATTATCTGTTTCTATTTTGAGTAAGGCTAAATCAGTACTGTTATCAGTGCCTATCAATTTTGCTTTATAGGATTGTTTGTTGTTGTTGGTGATTACTTCAATATCATCTGCATCTTTTACTACATGAAGGTTAGTCACTATAAAACCATCTTTACTAATAATTACTCCCGAACCTGAGCTGGTTGTTGGGCCTCGCCTTCCGAAGAAATCCATATTTGACCAAAAATCATAAAATGGATCTTGCTGATAAGATTGGCGGTTGCTGATTGTTTTAATAAACACAACGGTATGCAAAGTATTGGAAGATGCCTTAACAAATGCATCACTGCTTTCAACCATTGCCTGCTTGGCTGATACTGTAGTTATTTCTGATTGTTCAACGACAGGAGAATTACTGCCTTGATAAAAAACAACTTGGTTGGGTTTGATGGCATGAAAAATCCATGCTCCTACTATCCCACTAATACAACTGATGATGATGATTCCAAAAACTCTCTTCATATGAAAATACAGTTACGTTATTTATATACCTATTTCAAAAAATAGGCCACCCGCATAGCGACTGACAAAATTTCGCTTACTTGGAAATAGGATCAACTCCCGGAATGACAACATTTGCTTTAATCTTTAAAAACAATACAGGATTCTTAGGATCATTCACAAATACCTGAATATTTTTTGATACAGCACCCCGATATCCTTTTGAATTAAATTTGATGGTGATGGTTCCTGTTTTGCCCTTCTTAATTATTTCTTTCGTGTAACTCCCAACAATACATCCGCAATCAGGCTTCACTTTTCTAATGCGCAAATCGCTTTTGCCTTTGTTTGTAATGGTAAAATCGTATGACACAACTTCGCCCAAATATACTTCTCCAAAATTATGTTCTGTAGTTGTCGCTACAGCTACCGGTGCGTTTTTCTTTTCAGTCTCTGTCAAGGTTGAAAAATCTTGTGTGATATCTGCGCGCACCAAAACGGTTTTTTTAGGCACTGAATCATCGCTGGTTTGAATATACAATTCATCATTCTTCGTGCCATAATCATTTGCTATATCACCGTAATACGTAATCTTAATCTGACAAGCATCATCAGGCATCAACATGGGTTTTAGTATTTCAGCTCTGATATATGAAGGCGTTTTCACACTTGTTATGGAAATCATCTTTTTTGAGTTGTTTAACAACGTTACCACAGCTGAATCTCTTTTTTTGTCGGTAAGGGTAAAATTTACTTTGTTGGTTGTAAGGCGCATATTGCCCTGTATAATTGGAAATGATGATAAATATTCCGTACGGGAATTGGTTACACTTCCATACATGTGTAGGTAGATATATTCAGGCTGCCCATCTGTGCGAATGGTAATGGTGCGGTCGAAATCGCCCGGACGATTTTTAGGATCAAACTTTATGGTGATTGCGCCTACTTTTTGGGAAGCTATTGGGTTCTTATCATATTCGGCAATGGTGCATCCACATCCTGATTCTACAGAAAGTATTTTTACCGGGACGTTCGAAATATTGCGGTACTCAAATGCTTTCATCAATTCTCCATCATTCTCATCTACTTTACCAAAGTTTACAGAGGTTTCATCAAACAACAGCGTGCCTTTATTGCTAATTGATTTTACGTTTGGCTTATTTGGATTGTTTGGACTTTGTGACCAAGATGTTGCACTTAATAGAAGTGAGCTTATTACAATTAGTGTTAATTTTTTCATCGTATTCAAATATAATGACATTAAGCAGATACCGTATCTACCGAAACGTTGCACAAAAAAACGCTTCAATTGCTAATATCAAAGCTATCAGCATCATTTATTGCAGCAAATTGACTTCGCCAGGCTGATATTTCTGTTATATCAAGTGTGGCATAAATTATTTGTGAGTCGTTTGCTACTTCTTTTTGTACCTCGCCCTTAGCACTTATGATGGCCGACAGGCCGATGTGTGCTATTTGATGGACATCATCTCCAACCCTATTGCACGCCACCACCACTGTTTGATTTTCAATGGCTCGTGCTATCAACAGTTGCCTCCAATGATAACTTCTTCTTTCAGGCCAATTGGCTACAATGAGTAGCATATCATAGTCATGTGAGGGTGTTCTTCTAAGCCAAACTGGA
Source organism: uncultured Bifidobacteriaceae bacterium (assembly GCA_964429245.1). Lineage (GTDB taxonomy): Bacteria > Bacteroidota > Bacteroidia > UKL13-3 > UKL13-3 > CAYSBE01. Next base: position 17,736 of record CAYSBE010000036.1, read on the forward strand.
AAACGCAAATCATAACATATTGCCGGAAGAATGCGCCAACCTTTATATTCAATTACTACCTGCTTTTGGCCTTGTGCATAATATTTGTGCTCATTGCCGTATGAAAACAAGTGCCTTTTGTCATACGTATCTATCTTTCCATCGGGATGAAAAAAGTAGAAGCGGTTATAATATTTACCTTGCACTTCAGTCATCATGCTGCAAGCAATGGCTACTCGATTTTGCTTAGCTTGATTCTCAAAAAATTCTATTGCAGTTGGTGTATGTGTTGCAAACTGTTGAGGTTGCATGCTAAAGCCCGTGGTACACATTTCGGGCAATACAACCAAATCGGTACCCACCTCGATGGCAGACAAAAGCACTGAAAAATTATTCAGATTGGCTTCTGCATTTTCCCATACCAAATTAGTTTGTACAATGGCTACTTTCATGTTGCGTTATTTTACCAAGTGCAGTTTTTCTGCCGCTTTTTCTAAGGTATCATTTTCTTTAGCAAAGCAAAAGCGCAATACGTGATTATCGGTGCGCTTGTGATAAAATACAGATGTTGGTATGGATGCAACCTTAAATTCTTTGGTTAGCCTTTCAGCAAATTCTGTATCTTTTTCCTGCGTTATTTTCTGATATCCCAGCAATTGAAAATAGGAGCCTTCGCAAGGCAATATTTTAAACTTAGAACCTTTCATTAATTTTTGAAAGTAGTCACGTTTTTCCTGATAAAAAGACGAGAGTTGAATGTAAGCTTCTTTATCGTTCATGTAATCAGCAATGGCATATTGCACAGGTGTATTGGCACTAAAACAGATAAACTGATGCACTTTCCTGAATTCAGCTGTCAGGTTTTCGGGAGCTAATACATATCCCATTTTCCAGCCTGTGGTGTGATATGTTTTACCAAATGAGGAAACGATAATGCTACGCTCTGCAAGCCCCGGAAACCTAGCCACACTTTGGTGTTCCAAACCATCAAAAATAATATGCTCATACACCTCATCACTCAACACAATGATTTCGGTATTTTTAAGCATTTTTTCCAGCTTCATCATATCCTGTGCATTCAAAGTAGTACCACTCGGATTATGCGGTGTATTGATGATGATCATCTTGGTTTTGTAATTGATGAGTTTTTTTACCTCATTCCAATCTACTTTGTAATCTGGGTATTTTAATTCGGTAAATACGGCCCTGCCTCCATTAATTTGAATGGCCGGAACGTATGAATCGTAGCAAGGCTCAATTACCACTACTTCATCACCTTCGCTTATAAATGCTGATATGGCAGCATACAAGGCATGTGTACCACCGGGTGTTATTGTTATTTCTGTTTCGGGATTATATACTGCTGAATACAATTCCTGCGTTTTAATGGCTATTTTTTCACGCAACCCCATCACACCTTGCATTGGAGCGTATTGGTTGAATCCTTTCTTCATGTAGTGATGAACCAAGTCAATCAATTTGGGCGAGCAAGAAAAATCTGGAAACCCTTGTGCTAGATTTATGGCATGATGTTCATTGGCTAAAGCACTCATTACACTAAAAATAGTGGTGCCGGTTTTAGGCAGTTTTGATTTTATGTTTCCGTTGTATTTCAAGGCAGTAAATATTTTTAATAACGAGCGCTAATTTATTCATCAATTGCTTTAGTTCAATCTCAAAATAATTATTCATTGATAGTCAAACCGTAAAATTATCACCATTTAGTTAATGCTCCTGCTTGGTAAGCCAAATTCTGTTTATTTGCAGAAATTATTAAGAAACATATATGAAAAAAATCATGATCATTTGCCTGATGGCGATGGCTGCGATGCAAGCAACTGCACAAAAGCCCAAAAAACAAAAAATGGAAAATGGATTGTATGCCGAACTCACCACATCCAAAGGTGTCATCCTGATTAAACTTACACCGGAAAAAACACCCTTAACGGTTGCTAATTTTGTGGGGTTATCAGAAGGAAAAATTAAGAATGATGCCAAACCAATGGGTACTCCATATTATGACAGTTTGAAATTTCACCGGGTGATACCCAACTTTATGATTCAGGGTGGCGATCCATTAGGCAACGGAACAGGCGGACCGGGATACCGTTTCAAAGATGAATTTGTTGACGATTACAAATTTACCGGTCCGGGCATTTTAGCTATGGCCAATGCAGGGCCCGCAACCAATGGTAGCCAGTTTTTTATCACGCACAAAGAAACGCCTTGGCTAAACAATAAGCACACCATTTTTGGATTTGTAGTTACCGGACAAGATGTGGTAAATGCCATACAACAGGGTGATTATATCCTGAATGTAAAAATTATTAGAAAAGGCAAAGAGGCAAAGAAGTTTAAAGCGGATAAAGTATTTACGGAATTGAATAAGTAAACTTATACACATATAATTTCTATTTACAGATCAGTTTTAATAATTCTATTTACGTAATACAGATTGATCTATTTTGTATCCTTGATGCCATAGCGAGCAAGTGCTAAATTAAGTGAGAATTGTTTTCTTTATTCTTTTTACCCGCTTTGTTGTAACTGCCTTAGACTTGGTCATTTTCTTACCAGTCCTTTTGTAGTAAGCAATCGTGTCACTGATTTGTTGTTTTTCCTCCTTAGTTAAAGGTGTCGAGTCAACAATAAAGTTTATGCCTTTTGGTTCTTTTATATGTCCCATGACGTATTTATAATTTACTTTGGAAAATATTTACTGATAAGTTTCAAAGCTTCATTCGGGAATATCACCATTTTATGACCTCCAATATGGGTTGCTCCTATAGCCTTTTCATAATAATCAAGCAGCTTCGTTTTTGAAGTAAAGGCAATGAAGCCCTGATAACCATTGTCCCAAGAAGTCTTGCAAGTGAATGCAAACAAATTACCAGGAACTCCTTCGTATAATTTGTTTCGCCCTAAGTTAAATGGAGCACTTTCAATTAAATGTATGTAGTAATGGTCTTTATTATCGCTAATGCTGATTAGTCCTTGAATAATCTCCGGATTATTTCGAATAGTAAGTTTAAATACATTTCGGTCTTTTAGTTTAAACTCAGCAGACCAATTGAATAGCCATTTATTTTTCTTCGAAATATTTTTTAAGTCTGCTTTTGAAACAAGATGAACATCTGTTGGGAAGCTGTCTCCAGATATGGTGTTAACAATGCTGTTAGTTAAATTATCAATCTCAATACCTATGTGATATTTTGTCTGCCTTGGCATATCTCAAATATAATAAATTAAATATCCTTTTCTTACTATATTAAAAACAAATCTACTTGATTTAATTACATATTAGTTTACATATTGATATTGTATTCAATAGTTAATAACACAGCCATATAAAAAAAACCACCTCAATTGAGGTGGTTTTTTTGAGATTCAATTTAATAAAGAATAACTTACTGAACGATATTCAATTTCTTCACAGCTTTTTGTCCATCTACAACAATCTCTACCATGTAAAGACCATTCTTTAG
>CAYSBE010000037.1:0-2040 GCA_964429245.1 uncultured Bifidobacteriaceae bacterium
CCTTGCGCAGTTGCCGATTACGGAACGAAAATCTGTCAACCAAGATAAAAAATAATGCGAAACTAAATGTTGAATTTAAGGATTATAACGGCAATTGCGCAAGATTGCTGTTAGGGCCAGTGGGTATATGCACAACTATTCCGGGGTTACCTTAATGTCTTGCATTAGGTTTAAATTTCTAATGTAATTGTTAAATTCTGTCAGATTTATCTTAGGGGATGCGCGTAGTTTATCTTCACGTCCACTTTCGTCCTTTTGGCCTGGTTCAACCTGTTGGAAATTTCTTGGGTTTGAATTCGGAAATAGTCCAATGTCAACAAGGTAAGCTGTATACCTTTGTCCATCGCTGGGTGCAGAACTTGTGTTTGAATTTGCGACATGAAGTAATCTTAAGTCAACAAGTTCTTTGAGCGCTTGATTTATTCCACCATAGTTTAGAACGTCATTTTTTGATACTAGAAAGGAGTTCCATTTTCTTCGGGATATTATTTCGTCTTTTATATAACTTAAATAGTGTTCAAGGATTTCTTTTTCTTCTGCTGAGTCTGTCTTAAAAGCATCTAGTTTATTAGTTAGATTCTCAATGGACACTTCAATTACATTTGGTTTTGAGACAGATCTTGTTCCGTTAATCATTTTGTTGCTTAAGAGAATAAATAGAGAAAAGAAGTCCCGAGGAACTCCTCCAGAAGCTAAACATAGAAACCTAAATGCATTTGATGTTAAAAGACTTTCATAGTCCGTATTTACTCCCGTCTTTCGATTAACTTCGTTCAGTAAGTCCTTCATAAAGTCTACCATAGCGTTAAAGTCTTCCAAGCCATAGTCAAGATTTAATGCTTGTGCATCATGACCAATTTCTACACCTATATAGGTTTCTCCTTGCACATAAAGTGAACTTCGGTGTTTGATGGTTGCTACCTTCAAATAGAGCCTCGTGTTTTTAGTCAGACGATGAAAAAAATCAATCAAATACGCTTGATCTGTTTTGCGAATAAAATAAAAGTCATCAAGAATAAGATATATGTCCTTGTTGATTAAATTTGCTGCAGATTGTATAATTTCCTTGAAATTGGTGAGTTCGTTTTTCAGTATATTTAATTTGTCAATCTTAATTGTTCTTGATGATTCAAGCTCTTCTGATTCTTCAGATTTAATTTGAGAGGATGTGGCTCCAATCGCTGACTTTGCTTTTCCAACTACTTTACTCCCAGATTTTGTTCGTGTAGACTCATCGTATATATCAGGGTCTTTTAGTCTCTTCTCTAAATCCGAAATCGTTTTATTAAGTCTACGTTGTACTTTTTTACCTTTAATCCATTTCCTAATACTTAGTATGGAAATTTCTTTATTGATTTCTTTCTTTAGTTGGTGGATTGCAAGTTTTAGTATCTGGATAATTGAATCAGGGAAGCTTATGTCTTTAAAATCTTCTAGATTAACTTTAAGGCAAATAGTCGTATCTGTCTGTTGGGATAAAGATTTTAACAATAGTGACTTGCCCGAGCCGCGTCTGCCAAAGATAATTTGATTTTGTTTGGAGTTTAACCTGTCTACATAACCTTTAGGGTCAATGTATTCAATAGATGTTTGGTCCGTGACACGGATGTTTTCTTCAATGAATCTTATTACTTTTCTAATGTCGTCTTTCATGATTTAAATTTATGAATGTCTAGCCCATTGGCCCTAACTCATTTATATGCGAACCTTTTGTTCGCATGTCTCGCCAATCTGGGTGGACATGCGCATGTTTGCTACTTTTTTAAATTTTCTTATCAGAATAAAATTCTTTAGGTTTTCGGTAGGCATTGCATTCTTTAATTAGGCAATACAAGTATACTAAATTTCAACATAAATAAACCTTCCGGTAACAAACAACATGTACAACAATTCCCCCACTTTTTACGCCACAGGTATGATTCAACACTTGTCTGTTAGAAGTTATATTAAGTCTGATATAAAATGAATCTGTTCTCGATACGAACTTACGTTCTACTCGAACAGACTAAAACTTCAAACCCAGAACTTCGAACTTCGAAC
>CAYSBE010000037.1:2140-21165 GCA_964429245.1 uncultured Bifidobacteriaceae bacterium
AGTCCCCCAGTATGTATGAGCAACAACTTGTAACCTGTTTTATAATATCCCGATTTTATCAGCTCCACCACGCCCATCATCATTTTAGCCGTATACACTTGGTCGAGCATAAATCCGTTTGCATCATCAAATGCTTTCATGAATTCAAACAATTCATCATCTGTTTTGGCATAGCCACCCCGGTAAAATTCGTGGTGCACCTTTACCGGAAATCCCGCCATTGCGGCTATTTCAGCATCCATGGCTTCGGCACCTTTTAGCACGCAAATACCTTCGGCTGTTATTCCTTTAAGTGTTGCAGCGCGTGCTATACCTGCCAGTGTAGTTCCAGTGCCTACAGCACATACCACATGCGAAAATCCTTCTACCTCATTCAGTATTTCTTCGCACCCTTTTGCAGCCAGCTCACCTCGTCCGCCTTCGTCAATAAAGTATGCATTTGTATCATTCGCAAAATGCGTGTCGTACAATACCTGTTTGTTGCGGTAAGCTTCACGCGAAACAAATATCAATTGCAAACCCCAAACTTTGCATTTGCGCAGCATGTGGTTATCCACTTCTTCGCCACGCACAAATGCAGTGGCGTTAAATCCGAACATATGTGCCGCACAGGCCAAAGCCAACAAATGGTTGGAATATGCTCCGCCAAAACTTACCAGGTGTGTTTTGTTTTTTTCTTTTGCATCAGCCAGCACGTATTTCAATTTGCGCCATTTATTGCCCGAAACGTATGGGTGCAAAGTATCTTCCCGTTTCATATACACTGCTACACCGTACTCCTCACAATCAGGCAAATGCAGCAACTGCACCGTTGGTTCAAAAGGTATTTCGAGCATTACTGCAAATGTAGGCGCTCAATATGCAAATCAAAATACGAAATGGTAACAGGGAAAGGTTTTGCATATTTGGCATTAATTGCTTGCTTTGAAGTAGAAAAGTAACAACACAATGAAATTAAATCACATGATGATGATTACAGCCATAAGTGCTGCTTCAGTAATGAGCAATTGCAAAAGCGACAATAAAAAAGGTATTCAAACATCGGAATCAGAAACAAGCGCATTTCAGGTAGAGTGCGACCGTTTTGCCGATCTGGAAATACTGCGTTATGAAATTACCGGATTTGAAGAACTTACACCTGCACAGAAAGAATTGGCTTACTACCTATATGAGGCTGCCAATGCCGGTCGAGATATCATTTACGACCAGCAGTATAAATACAACCTGAGTGTCCGCAAATTGCTTGAAGCCATCATGGAAAACTACACAGGCGAAAAAAGCAGCGAAGATTGGAAAGCACTTGAGGTGTATACCAAACGGGTATTTTTCTCAAACGGTATTCACCATCATTACAGCAAAAGTAAATTTGTACCGGCCTGCAGTTCCAAATATTTCTGGAGTGTGGTAAAAAGTATTGATCCTGCGTTGCTTCCGCTTAACGGTAAATCTGTTGATGAATTTATCAGCACATTTACGTCCATCATTTTCGACCCGAAAGTGGATGCCAAAATTGTAAATCTGTCGGCTGGTATTGACAATGTGAAAGCATCAGCCAACAATTTTTATGAAGGCGTAACGCAAGCTGAAGTAGAAGCATACTACACTGCACGCATGAAAAAAGATGATCCAACACCTGTGTCGTGGGGACTGAACTCGAAGATGGTGAAAGAAAACGGAAACGTAACAGAGAAAGTATGGAAAGTTGGCGGCATGTATGGTCAGGCTATTGAACGTATTGTATTCTGGCTTGAAAAAGCGGTGGCAGTTGCCGAAAACGAAAAACAACGCAAAGCACTGCAATTGCTGGTAGAATATTACAAAACCGGAGACCTGAAAAAATGGGACGAATACAATATTGCTTGGGTTGCCGATATCGATAGCCGCATAGATGTGGTAAACGGATTTATAGAAGTGTACGGAGATGCTATCGGCAAACGTGCTTCGTTTGAATCGGTCGTGTCTATGCGCGATATGGAAGCCACCAAACGTATTGCAACCATCGCAGCCAATGCGCAATGGTTTGAAGACAACTCACCGCTGATGCCTGAGCATAAGAAGAAAGAAGTAAAAGGCATATCGGCCAAAGTAATTACCGTGATACAAAATGCAGGTGATGCTGCACCGGCAACTCCGATAGGTATCAACCTTCCAAATGCAAATTGGATTCGTCAGCAACATGGGTCTAAATCCGTATCACTTGGAAATATTGTGCACTCATACAATGTAGTGGGCGCCAAAAGTCCAATGATGAAAGAGTTTGCATTGACACAGGAAGAAATAGACAGAAACGCAAAATATGGTGCATTAGCCAGCGACCTGCACACCGATATGCACGAGGTGATAGGCCACGCATCAGGACAAATCAATCCCGGTGTTGGCGACCCCGACCAAACATTGAAAAATTATGCGAGCACACTGGAAGAAGCACGTGCAGATTTGGTAGCCTTGTATTATGTATATGACCAAAAACTGGTTGATATTGGCGTAATGCCATCGCTTGAAGTAGGAAAATGCGAATACGATGGATATATACGCAACGGTCTCATTACACAACTTACCCGCATACCACTTGGCGAAAACCTGGAAGAGGCACACATGCGCAACCGTCAGTTGGTGGCAGCGTGGGCTTATGAAAAAGGCAAAGCCGACAACGTGATTGAGTGGGTGAAAAAAGATGGGAAAACCTATGTGCGTGTAAATGACTACGACAAACTTAGGTCGATATTTGGGGAGTTGCTAAAAGAAATTCAACGCATCAAATCGGAAGGCGATTACAAAGCAGCTACTGATTTGGTAGAAGGCTATGGCGTAAAAGTAGACCAAACATTGTTGAAAGAAGTGCGCGCGCGCTTTGACGTGTTAAACGTTGCTCCTTACAAAGGATTTATTCAGCCACAATTGGTTCCGGTATATGAAGGAGAAAAAATTGTGGATGTGAAAGTAAAATATCCGTCTGATTTTTTGCAGAACCAACTAGAACTTGGAAAGAAATACGGATATTTACCTCAGTATAATTAATCAATATATGAAAAGAATAATTTTTGTAATCACAGCACTTTTTACGGGTACGTTTGTTTTTGCACAAGGTCTTCAAGTAGGAGCTAGGCTTGGTGTAAACAGAGGAACATTGAGTACCTCAGTTCCTAATATAAATGAAGGTCCGGTGCAAACCGGATTTACCGGAGGTGCATTTGGTAGGGTTAGTTTGCTTGGTTTTTTTGCACAACCTGAATTGATGTATGCGCAGCATGTAGGCAAATTTGAAACAGCTGCAGGCAATTATACCAACAAACTAAATTATTTCGACATGAACTTATTGGTAGGCTATAGCCTTGTGGGTGTGGTACGGTTAAATATAGGTCCTTCATTGGGATTACTGATGAGCGCCAAACAAGATGCAGATAATGCAACAGTTGCCGATCCTGATTTTAATAAAAGCAATTTTGAATCATCTTATTGGGGACTTCAATTTGGAGGTGGGGTTGATGTAGGTAAAATTTGTATTGATATTCGTTGGATTTATAACATGACTGAGATGGGTAAAGTCATTAATGTAAATGGCATTTCAAAAGATTATACCACCAACACCAATCAGTTGATGTTTAGCATTGGGTATAAGTTTATAAAAATCTAATCCGGTTTTCTAATTTAAAAATCGTTGTAGATTCTAAATTAAACAACCCGATGCACATTAACCTAAAAATACATTTTTACATTGTAGTTGTTAATATACTAATATTCTTTAGCCATAACTGTTATGGTCAAGATACGCTATCTGTTTTGTTCCTAGGAAACAGCTATACCAGTTATAACAACTTACCAGAAATGGTAGCTGAATTATCAAAATCTGCCAACAAAACCCTTATTGTAGATGCGAATATGCCTGGTGGGTTTACCATTTCAAATCATGTAAACGACTTAACATCTATTAATAAAATCAAACAAAGAAAATGGGACTATGTCATTATACAAGAACAAAGTCAACTTCCTACCATTGATTTTTATCGATACAATGACATGTATCCTTCGTTAACCAAATTGAAAGACACAATAGAAAAGTACAATGCGTGTGCAAAAATAATTACCTACATGACATGGGGCAGGAGATTTGGTGGCATGCAATGTGACCCAAGCAATACGCACTGTAGCCCCAATTTTGTAAATTTCAATCACATGCAAGATTCTTTAACAAGTGCTTATTTGGATATTAGTAACCAGCTTGGTATTCAATGCGCACCCGTTGGGGTAGTGTGGCAAAATATTTTTAACGAAACCTCTTATGTCTTGCATGATGGAGATAATAGCCATCCCAATATTGAAGGAAGTTATGTTGCAGCCTGTGCTATTTATACCAGCATTTGGAAAAGAGGTTCTTCCGGATTAACATACTATGCCGGATTATCAAGCACGTTGGCACAATTTTATCAATCCATTTCAGATGACACATATTTCACTAGTGTATATGATTGGAATTTAACTATCAATAAACCTCGCGCATTATTTACCTTTTCAATACTTGATAAAACGATCACATTCGAAAACTATTCAACTTCAATAAATAATAAACTAACTTATCTATGGGACTTTGGAGATGGAGATACATCCACTGAAATTAATCCAATACACGAATACGCTACAAATGGTAGCTATACAGTAAAGTTAAAAGCAATGAATTGTATTTTTTCTGATACATTCCAAACATTCATATACGTAAGCTCAACGGGAATTCAAGAAGATGCTAAACATACAATTGAATTTTACCCAAATCCAGTAACCGATCACTTAAGTTTAAATATGGATAGCAGGTTAATTGGATCTGACTATTGCATTTATGACCCTGTAGGAAAATGTTTATGTAAAGGAACAATTGATGCTGAAAATATGACCATAGACCTAGGGCATTTATCCAAAGGTTTGTATGTGTTTAAAATTGGAAACGAGCATAAACAAACTTTTAAAGTTGTAAAACAATAAGCATTTCTTTAGCCGATTTTTAAAATCAATTACTGGCAGCAGGACTTACGAAGAGAAGAAGACAAAATGAAGTTCGCAAGTGATTGAAGCTTCATATCAAATCATTTTTAAAAGCGAACGAATAGTTTTTTTAAAATGCATTTGCATATTCTGTAAGATTGTTTTACTTGCCTGCACAAATTGAACATCCTGCAAAACATATCGCTTAAGCCATACAACACATTTGGAATCGATACCAAGGCCAAAGAGTTTGTAGAAATTAACTCCTTCGAGGAGCTTCAATTATTTTGCCAAATTTTCAATTTAAGCGAAAGAAAAGTATTGATACTTGGAGGTGGCAGCAATCTTTTGCTAACAGAAGATTTTGATGGGATGGCCATTAAAATTTCCATAAAAGGAATTGATGTGGTGCACGAAAATGAAAACCATGTATGGGTAAAAGCAATGGCAGGCGAAAAGTGGCATCAATTTGTGCTATGGACTATTGAGCACCAATATGCAGGCTTGGAAAATCTTTCCCTTATACCTGGATGTGTGGGCGCTGCGCCCATGCAAAATATAGGTGCCTATGGTGTAGAAATTAAACACACCTTTGATTCTTTGGAAGCCATAGAATTGACTACGGGAAATAAAATTGTTTTTAATAATGACGAATGCAAGTTTGGCTACCGTGAAAGCATTTTTAAAAACGAAGCCAAAGGAAAATACATCATCGCATCGGTTACATTTAAGTTGAATAAAAAGCCCATATTCAATACCACGTATGGTGCCATCCAGCAATATATTGACCAAATGGGTGTAAAGGAACTCAGCATCAAAGCAATTAGTGATGCGGTTGTCGCTATTCGCCAAAGCAAACTTCCCGATCCGGCCATACTCGGAAATGCAGGCAGTTTCTTTAAAAATCCCGAGGTTGATAAATCAGTTTACGAGGAATTGAAAGCCGCTTACCCCGAAATGGTGGGCTATCCCGCACCGGGCGATAAAGTAAAACTGGCAGCCGGCTGGCTCATTGAACAATGCGGTTGGAAAGGCAAACGAGTGGGCAATACCGGCTCACACAAAGACCAAGCCTTAGTTTTGGTAAATTACGGAGGTGCCACAGGTGATGAAATCTATCAACTTGCCCTTGATATTCAACAATCTGTAAAAGATAAATTTGGGGTAGATATTATCCCTGAAGTAAACCTGATTTAATTTTTTTCATTTTAATACATATACACACGTCAGTTTTGTCCTTCTAAAATTGGGCAAAATGCTTGCTGTTACTGACATCCTGTCGGTAAAAGATATTTGGCGAGATTTATGCCATCCGAAAGGCAAAAAGTACTATTTTTACAACCCATTTTTAAAAAATTTAACGACCACAAATAAGCATGTTAGCAAGCATAGTCAAGAAGATTTTCGGAAACAAGTCGGATAAAGATATCAAGCAGATACTTCCTTATGTTGATCAAATAAAAAAAGCATACGAGCCTTTACGTTCATTATCCAATGACGAGCTAAGGGGAAAAACAGCAACATTCAAGCATACGATTGCCACTTCGTTGGCAGAAATAGATGCAGAAATAAAACAACTGCACGATGAAACAGAAGCAGAAGCCGATTTGCAATTAAAAGACGACCTGTTTAAGAAAATTGATAAACTGAAAAAAGACCGAGACACCGAGCTCGAAAAAACATTGATGCAGATTTTGCCTGATGCATTTGCTGTAGTGAAAGAAACAGCCCGCAGGCTAACCGAAGATAAAGAGCTAACGGTAACTGCAACCGAATTAGACAAAGAACTTGCAGCGCATGCCAAAGTAAAAAAGCCGGTGCGCATAGAAGGAGACAAAGCCATATGGAGTAACACATGGGAAGCAGCCGGCAGCATGGTTACCTGGAATATGGTGCATTATGATGTGCAGTTGATTGGCGGTATGGTTTTACATCAAGGAAAAATTTCTGAAATGGCAACAGGTGAAGGAAAAACATTGGTTTCAACTTTGCCCGCATACCTCAACGCACTTTCAGGTCAAGGTGTTCATGTGGTTACTGTAAATGATTACCTGGCACGAAGAGACTGTGAATGGAATGGTCCGTTATTTGAATTTCATGGGTTAAGGGTTGATTGTATTGATTACCACCAACCTAATTCGCCCGAAAGAAGAAAAGCCTACCAGGCAGATATAACTTACGGAACAAATAATGAATTTGGTTTCGACTACTTACGTGATAACATGACACGCGATGCTGCCGAACTCGTACAACGCAAACACCACTTTGCCATGGTTGACGAGGTGGATTCGGTATTGATTGACGATGCCCGTACACCTTTAATTATTTCAGGCCCGGTACCCAAAGGAGATGACCAACAGTTTTATGCGATGAAACCCCGCATCGAACGGTTGGTGAATACACAAAAAACATACTTGAACACCGCACTTGCCGATGCCAAAAAATTAATTGCTGCCGGAAATGAAAAAGATGGTGGCTTCAAACTTTTGCAAGCCTACCGTGGATTGCCAAAAAACAGTGCGCTGATAAAATTTTTGGGAGAGCCCGGCATAAAGCAATTGCTAACTAAAACAGAAAATTACTTTTTGCAAGACCAATCCAAAGAAATGTACAAAGTAGATGCGGATTTGTATTTTGTAATTGACGAAAAAATAAACTCCGTTGACCTAACGGATAAAGGTGTGGAACTGATTACCGCTTCAGGAGAAGATCCACATTTCTTTGTGATACCGGATGTGGGAAGTGAAATTGCCGAAATTGAGAAATCAACAAAACCGGAAGAAGAGAAATTGAAAAATAAAGAGCAATTGATGCTTGATTTCTCCATTAAATCGGAGCGCATTCACACGGTAAACCAATTGCTCAAAGCATATTGCATGTTTGAGCGCGATGTGGAATACATCATTGCTGATGGTAAGGTAAAAATTGTGGATGAGCAAACGGGACGTGTATTGGACGGACGCAGGTACAGCGATGGATTGCACCAAGCCATTGAAGCCAAAGAAAATGTGAAAGTAGAAGCCGCCACACAAACCTACGCAACGGTTACGCTTCAAAACTATTTCCGCATGTACCACAAATTGTGCGGCATGACCGGAACGGCCGAAACCGAAGCAGGCGAGTTTTGGCAAATCTATAAATTGGATGTGGTGGTGATACCAACCAATAGAGCCATTTCAAGAAAAGATGAAAACGATATAATCTATAAAACCAAGCGCGAAAAATACAACGCAGTTATTGATGAAATCGTGAAACTTACCGATGCCGGAAGACCCGTATTGGTGGGAACGACTTCGGTTGAAGTGAGCGAATTGCTAAGCAGGATGCTTACCCTTCGTAAAATCAGGCACAATGTACTCAATGCCAAACAGCACCAGCGCGAAGCTGATATCGTTGCTGAAGCGGGTCAAAAAAGTACCGTTACCATTGCAACGAATATGGCCGGTCGTGGTACGGATATCAAGCTTGGAGAAGGAGTAAAAGAAGTAGGAGGATTGGCCATCATTGGCACCGAAAGACATGAGTCGCGAAGGGTAGACCGTCAGTTGCGCGGACGTGCTGGTCGCCAGGGCGATCCGGGCTCGTCTCGTTTCTTTGTTTCATTGGAAGATGACCTCATGCGTTTGTTTGGAAGCGAACGTATCGCCTCCATCATGGACAGGCTGGGGATGAAAGAAGGAGAGAATATTGAGCACTCAATGATTACTAAAAATATTGAACGTGCACAACGCAAGGTGGAGCAAAATAATTTTGGAACCCGTAAGCGATTGCTCGAGTACGATGATGTGATGAATGCGCAACGTGAAGTAATCTACACGAAACGAAGAAATGCATTGTATGGAGAGAAACTAGATCTTGATATCACCAATATGCTGCACGACTTGTGCTCAGAGTTGGTTGAAACCTATCAGGAACAACGCAATTTCAATGAGTTTAAATTGGAATGCCTGAGGCTGTTTGCTTACGAACCAAAGATTGATGAAAATGAATTTGTATCCGGCAAAACTGAAAAAGTAACCCTTGATTTGTATGAAGAACTATACGCACACTATAAGCATAAAACACAATCGCTAGGAAAAGAAGCTTACCCGGTAATCAAAGATTTGTACGAAAACCGCGGACAACAAATTGACCAGATTGGCGTTCCGCTTAGTGACGGGTTGCGTGGCATGCAAATTCCGGTGAACCTGAAACGTGCATATGAAAATGAAGGTGCCGAAGTGATGAAAACATTAGAAAAGTTTGCCACACTTTGGATTATTGATGATGAATGGAAAGAGCACCTTCGCGAAATGGATGAGCTTAAACAATCGGCACAAAATGCCGTTTTTGAACAAAAAGATCCGTTGCTTATTTATAAACTGGAATCATTCAATTTATTTAAAAACATGATTTCACGTTTGAATAAAGAGGTGATGTCGATGTTGTTCAAAGCATTTATTCCGGCACAAAATGCCAACGCCATTCAAGAGGCACCGGTACAACAACGCAAGCAAGAGGCATTAAAAACAAGTCGCACCGATGATTTGGCAGAAGCTCAGCGAGCAGTTGCAGAAGCTAGGTCGGGCAATACATCAGAAGCACAAAAAGTACAACAAATAAAAGGCGTGGTAAAAATTGGCAGAAACGATCCATGTCCTTGCGGAAGCGGAAAGAAGTATAAATCGTGTCACGGGAAAGAAGAATAATTATGGAAACAGCAACAGAACAATCAGAAACAATTTCAATACTTGCCTCATCAATTGAGCATACCAACCTGAAGCCGGATGCAACAAAAGAGGATATCATTCGCTTGTGTCAGGAAGCAATCGATCATCAATTTTATGGTGTATGCGTATCGCCATATTTTGTACAATTGGCCAAGAAAACATTAAAGAAATCAGATGTAAAAATCATCACGGTGATTGGTTTTCCATTGGGTTATGGAACAACTTCAGCAAAAGTAGAGGAAACCAAAAAAGCCATTATAACAGGTGCCGATGAAATGGATATGGTGATCAATATTAATGCACTGAAATCAGGAGACATGGCTACAGTGCAAAATGATATGCAAGCCGTTATTACCGCATGTCACTTGCAAAATAAAATTTGCAAAGTCATTATTGAAACAGCATATCTCACCAATCAGGAAATTGAATTGGTATGTGTATTGTGCAAAGATGCTGGTGCCGATTTTGTAAAAACATCAACAGGATTTGGACCTCAGGGTGCAACGGTTGAGCACGTGAAACTGATGAGAAAAATATTGCCGGCAAAAGTAAAAATTAAAGCAGCAGGCGGTATTAAAGATGCACATTTTGCACAGCAACTTATTGAAGCAGGAGCTACCCGCATAGGTACCTCAGCAGGTATTGATATTGTCAATAACCATGCATAATATTAGGTTATATATTATTTTAGTGTTTGCACTTTTTGCAACCAACCAAGCAGCTGCACAAAGCAACAGCAACTTGGTTGTCATTGCTGATGAAATGCTGGATTCCATCATACAAACTGCTGCCGATGCAGCAAAAGAAAATCCTGGCATGCAAGGCTATCGCATCCAAATTTATTCCAATTCAGATCGCAAAACTGCCAATGAAATTCGCACCAAATGTCTGCAACTTCATCCCGATGTGGATGTGTATTTGATTTATCAGCAACCTTCATTTAAAGTAAGGGTTGGCGATTTTAGAAACCGAATGGAAGCCTACCCGGTATACCGCGATTTGCTTAACAACTTTGATAATGTATTGATCGTACCCGATCGGATAAATTTACCCAAACTCACAGAAATGACGCAAGAATGAAATTAGTAACTTATACAACAGACAGCCACACCCAATTGGGTATATTGATTGACAACCGCATTTATGCAATGAAATCTGCCGACACTTCATTGCCCGACAATATGCGTGAATTCTTGTTTGCAGGAGAAGAAGCAATGGACAAAGCCAAAGCCATTGACGCAAAACTAAAAGCAGGCAGTATGGAATTGACTTTTCAGTTAGCCGACAACGTAAAAATTGAAGCTCCTGTTCCTTACCCTACTTCATGCCGTGATGGATATGCATTTCGTCAGCATGTTGCTTCGGCCCGCAGAAACAGAGGAGTGGAGATGATACCCGAGTTTGACCAATTTCCTATTTTTTATTTCACCAACCATAATGCTATTCAAGGACCTGGAGAAGTGTGGTGCATGCCCGATCATTTTCAAAAATTGGATTTCGAACTCGAAGGAGCCATTGTGGTGGGTAAGAAAGGCCGCAATATCAAAGCCGCTGAAGCCGACAACTATATCGCAGGCTACATGATTATGAATGACATGAGTGCACGCACCTTACAAATGGAAGAAATGTTGCTCAGTCTTGGGCCTGCAAAAGGAAAAGATTTTTCTACCGTAATCGGTCCGTATATGATTACACCCGATGAATTGGAAGCATATAAAATACCAGCCAAACCCGGACATGTCGGTAATAATTACCACCTGAATATGAAGTGTTGGGTGAATGGGGTACTGGTAAGCGAAGGAAACTTAGGTGATATGGATTGGACATTTGCTGAAATCTTAGAACGTTGCGCTTATGGGGTCGATATACTTCCGGGAGATGTGATAGGAAGTGGTACCGTAGGTACAGGTTGTTTTCTGGAGTTGAACGGAACAGGTTTGCTCAACGATAAAAATTTCAAACCGCAATGGCTGCAACCCAATGATGTGGTTGAAATGGAAATTACCGGATTAGGTCACCTTTCCAATACCATTCGCAAAGTAGATACCGATTTCTCGTTGCTGGCCATGAAGAAGCAATAAACAGTTGCGAGATTTTACGAATTGTATTTACAGATGCAGTTTTGCAATTACTTTACAGGAATCAATTTGATAAATACAGTCGGTAAAGATGTATTACCCTTAACTCAAACCTGTCACGCTGCAAGCGTAAACTCACAACTTACAATTACTAACTTATCGTGTAACTTGTCCCGTCTTTGGTATCTTTTATTTCAAACCCAATTGCTTTGAGCTTATCACGTATTTGATCACTTGTGGCAAAGTCTTTGCGTGCTTTGGCATCTTTACGCTGATCCAGTATCATGTGCATCAAACCATCAATTTTATTGGTGCTCACGGCATTTTCTTCTTTCAAACCTAGCACATCAAATACCATTGCTGTCATTAGTTTTTGCAGTGTTTCTTTATCAACTGCGCTTAGTGTTTCTTTCCCGTCATTCACACTGTTGATGATGCGCACCCCTTCAAACAAATGCGAAAGTGCAATTGGTGTATTAAAATCATCATTCATGGCAGCATATACATCTGCCTTTAATTTGTTGATATCCGAAGTAGATTGTTGTGAAGTATTCAATCCGTCAATCAGTTTCATGGCATTCATTAGTCGTGTAAATCCTTTTTCGGCTGCGCCCAATGCATCGTTGCTAAAATCGAGTGTGCTGCGGTAGTGTGCCTGTAGCATAAAGAATCGAACGGTCATGGGCGAGTAGCCTTTATCCAGCAGTTTGTGAGTGCCTGCAAACAATTCGTGTGGCAAAAAAGAATTGCCAAGACTTTTGCTCATCTTCTGTCCGTTCACGGTTAGCATATTGGTATGCATCCAATAAGTAACGGGCGTGTGGTGATGGGTGCAAGCCACATTCTGCGCAATTTCGTTGGTATGGTGTGTTGGGGCAAGGTCCATGCCGCCACCGTGTATGTCAAACTGTTCGCCTAAGTATTTTCTGCTCATGGCCGAGCATTCCAAGTGCCAACCGGGAAAACCTTCGCCCCACGGACTTGGCCAGCGCATGATATGTTCAGGTTTGGCTTTTATCCAAAGTGCAAAATCAAGCCTGCCACGTTTTTCATCTTGTCCATCCAGCTCGCGTGTGCCATCCAACAGGTCTTCCAGTTTGCGGCCGGTAAGTGCCGTGTAGTTGTATTGTTTGGCAAATTTTGCCACATCAAAATATACCGTGCCATTTACTTCGTAGGCATAGCCGTTGGTCAATATCTGTTTGGTCATTTCTATTTGCTCAATAATATGACCTGTGGCAGTAGGCTCAATACTTGGCGGCAATGCATTGAATGATTTCATCACGTCATGAAAATCGATGGTGTAGCGCTGCACAATTTCCATGGGCTCCAACTGTTCAAGTTTGGCTTTTTTCGAAATCTTGTCTTCACCTTCATCGGCATCGCTTTCTAGGTGGCCGGCATCGGTAATGTTTCTTACATATCGCACCTTATAGCCAAGATGTAAAAAATACCTAAACACCACGTCAAATGAAATAAAAGTGCGGGCATTGCCTAAATGCGCATTGCTGTAAACAGTGGGTCCGCACACATACATACCCACAAGGCCTTCATGTATGGGTTTAAAATCTTCCGTTTTGCGGCTGAGTGTATTGAATATTTTTAATGGCTGCGTGCTCATCACTTGGTTTAAAGAAAACAAGCCAACCATTGGGTCAGCTTGCATTCCTATTTTGTTAAATTTTAAAAATTAAAATGGAAGGTCATCCGTGCCTTGATCTCCACCATCAGCAGAATATTCAGGTGTATTGGTTTGGTATGAATTGTTTTCTGAAGAAGAAGCAGGAGTTGCTGATGCATTGCCTTCAATGCGCCATGCACGCACATCGGTATACCACTTGCCATTGTATTCTCGCGACTCAATATTCAAACTGGCTTTTACCGTATCGCCAACATTGTATCTTTCCAATTCATTCACTTTTTCATTCATCACGCTCAAGCACACTTTGCGTGGGTATTGTCCGTCTTGTATTTCCAAAACAAACTCTTGTTTGCTCCATGGTTTTCCTGCTTTGCTGATTCCTTCTGTTTTATTCAATTTATGAATAACTTTCCCTGAAATTTCTAGTGCCATAATTGTAAGGTTTTATTGCTTTTAGTATGTTAATTCTCCTCCAAACTTAGGTATTGATACTTTCTCAAGCAAGTATGTGAAAAAGTATTTGTATCAAAAGGTCTTATGGCCTTACCTGGCTCTATTTTAAGCCGTTTCGATATGCGGATTTTGAATTTACTGCCTTTGCTAAATAAATCATAACGGGTAGAATATTTTTAGAAATCATGTTTGTGCATGCAAATTACTAGAGTCAATAGTTAACTACAGCATACTTGCCGATGAAAAATAATATAATCAAACGACTAATGTTGGTAACATCTGCCACTTGCATCAGTAGTCATTCGCTTGCAACGGTTACCGGCTTTAGTAATACCTGAGCATTGCACCGAAGTACTTTTGCTTGGAGTGGCTTGCCTTGTTTTTTTTTCAACATTGTTGTTTGTTGGTAAAGTTGTCTCTGCTTGTGAAATATGGTAATGGCAATAACCACTTTTATCCAATGTTTTATTTTTGCAACGTTGGTTAGCTTTTGTTAAGCCTTTGCATTGAGTAGATAATGTTGGATTTGATTCGGTATTGTCGCTAACGGTTTTATTGACATTCCAACTCCAGCATTTCAGGCAAAGTGTTTTTTCAATTATTTCTTCTTGAGGGTCTTCTAGTAAAGGAAAAAAATCAATGCCTGTAAGTTTTTCGACACTATCAATAGTTACAGCATAGGATACTATAGATGCTGTTGAGCCCATATTTGGAAAAATAAATCCAATGCCTTTTATGCTTGGTTCGCTATAATCTAATATCACTTTGTAATAATAATCCGGAACGGAAACTTTATTGGGGCCAATTGTTTTTAGGCCTTTGCTTAATACAGGTCCGGTAATAATGTAAACCGCATCATTTTCAATTGCCCATGAACGGACTAGGCTTTCTAGATTTTTCCAGATACCTCTGTTAAATGAGGGTACCTGCGGAGAGATATTGCTGTAGTAAAATGATTCGGACATTGTAGCTAGCGACCAACACATATCGGCAGCTGGCGCTAAGTGACCTCTGTCGTAACCCGATCCTTCATAGTCTTTATTGTTTGCAGTGCCTGTTTTTACTTTAGGGTCGCTAACAAACTTGTCATTTCTATCATACAATTTATTGGTTTCTGCTTTGGTAAGTTGATAGGCCACCCAATCTGCTTGCTCATGTGTTTCGTTATATAATAATGCAAATCCAGTATGTTTAATTACCTTATCATTCGGCTTAATTTTTGGTATTTCTAAATATGTAATTTCACTTGACTTCAAATTATATAACGGAACACTATCAGCATATATCCAACTTCCGTCATCATATAGCAGAATTAATTTTCCATCATTGGTTTTTGCCTGTTGTTGACCAAATGTCCACTCAAGCATTCCGCAGATCATCCAAATGGTTAGGAAAAGTTTCTTCATTTCTATTTAATTACCGTTATTCATTACAAGCTGTGAGTTACTGTTTTCTTTTTTACTAAGTATTTGGTTACCATAAAAACAATAGTAGCGGCTTTTGCGCAATCGTTTATAACCAAACCTACTTATTTATCATAAATTGTTTCTGTAATACTTTTAACTAAATAATAAAATAGACAAAGTGTCAATTTCAAACCATTCATCATTTGTATTCAGTTGCATTAATTACCAGCGCGTTTATAATGAAGTTGTGTTAGTCCTTTTTCAAATGATTTTACAGACACAAGATCCAGTTTTTGCTCCGGACGTCCATCATGAAAAAGTTTGGTGCCGCTGCCAACAAGTATGGGAATTACCGAAATAATTAACTCATCAAATAATTGGTGATTCAACAGTTCATTTACAATTTCGGCACCTCCGTCACAAAAAATATGTTTACCCTCTTGTGCTTTCAGGTTTTCTACCAACGTCTTGAGGTTGCCCGAATAAAATTTTACATTCCCGATAGCTGGTCTTGGTGTTCGCGTGATGATGTAAGCATCTTTATCAGCATGCGGAAAATCAACACCCATTGAGAGCACTTTGTCGTATGTTTTTCGCCCCACGATTACTGCATCAATGGTATCAATAAAATTTGCATATCCGTAATCTTCTCCTTCCTGCTCCACTACGGATAGAAAACTTAGGTCGTCATTTTGTTTAGCAATGTAGCCGTCTAAACTTGTTGCGATATACAGAATTAATTTTCTCATGGCTCAAAAATACTGAAAGCAGAACTTAATAAAGAAAACTGAAAGAATAAAATAAACGAAGGTATTTAAGAGACATCTGCAATGTAATCATTAGCTAATAGTCAGTTCAACTAATGTATAAATCTACTACACGTGACTATTTTTTATATTTGGTTTCATACATTGTTATCCAAT
Source organism: uncultured Bifidobacteriaceae bacterium (assembly GCA_964429245.1). GTDB lineage: Bacteria > Bacteroidota > Bacteroidia > UKL13-3 > UKL13-3 > CAYSBE01. Next base: position 18,326 of record CAYSBE010000037.1, read on the forward strand.
CTTTCACACTTATTTTTTTCATCAGTTCTCCAATCAGTTTATAAGGAATTTCTTCCATTTTTTTAAATCGGATACAGCTTTTGCCCATATCCAGTTTTTGCTTGCTGTGTTTTGGATACGCTGTTACAAACCAATTTAATAATTTTGGATCCGAGTATATGCCCATGTGGTAAAAATTAATGGAATTTTTTTGAGAAGCAATTCCTGCAAATGGCAGTGGCTCGGTTGGTTTACAATGATAACCATCAGGATAGAGCGAATGAGGAACTACATAACTCAATCCTCCGTAGCTGATGGCTGCTTCAAATCCCTTTGGAAGGTTTTTTACAATAACTTCATGAAGTTTGTTAAAAGGTACTTTCCTGTCTTCAGGTAGGTTAGTTAGGATCTCTGTTATTGTGTTGCCGTTGGCTTTCATTTGATTAATTATTTTCTTAAAAGTGTATCCACATTCTCATAAATTGATTAAGGAACATAAGTTGATTGAATATTTTTAATTCCGTTAATATAACTTGTTGTTTTGTTAAGTATAATCTAGTGGGTTATTTTCTAAAAATACCTTACTCCTTTTTTTCATCTTCTTTTTTATGTTCACCTTGGCCTTCTGCTCCTTTTAAATAGGAGGGTAAATTTAACCCCGCCATATTAAATAAATCATTGAGTGGCGGAACAGTTTTCATCATTCCCGAAACAAAATTAGCAGTAGATGAATTTCCATTTTCACCCTGACCATTGCCCGAGTCCCAGACGGTGATTTTATCTATTTTAATGTTTTTAACTGCTTCTACTTGGGTGCGAACTAGTTCAGGTAATTTTTCAATTAATAGCAATTGGAATGCTTTATTAGGGTCGCCACCTGCTGCGGCCACTACTTCCTTGTATCCTTCAGCTTGTTTAGTCAGTATTTCAAAAAGCCCTTTAGCTTCAGCTTCCATTTTTGCAAAAATGGCATCAGCTTCACCCTTAGCTTTTTCTCGAATGGTTTCGGCAGTTGCCTGTGCTTCGATAATTGCTCTTTGTCTTGCAATCTCTGCGGGAACAACAATGTTGGCAATCTGCGTTGATCGTTCTCTTTCCGAACGAGCCAATTCAGCTCGTTGCTCAGCTACATAGGATTCTTCCAAGGCTTTGGCTTGCTGAACTTTTTCAGAGGCCAAGGCAATTCTTAGTGCTTCAGCTTCTTTTTCTCTTCTGTTTGCTTCTGATTGTGCAATGGCAATTTTTGCTTCGTTTTCACCTTTTATGGCAATGGCATTTGCCTCTGAGGTTTTCACCCTGGTGTCCCTTTCAGCCTCTGCTTTTCCAATGGTCTCATCCTTTACAGCTGTGGCAATACTTATTTCTTTATCTTTTTGGGTAATGGCAATTTTCACATCCCTGTCTCTATGTGTTTCGGCAATTTGTGTATCTTTTTCTCTATCTGCCAATGCCTTTCCTGTTTCGCCAATTTTCTCTTGTTCAGCAACACTAATTTTTGCTTCATTGATGGCTTTTGCAGCTGCTTCTTTACCCAAAGCTTCAATATATCCTGATTCATCTTTGATATCGGTTACGTTTACGTTGATTAATTTTAAACCGATTTTTTTCAATTCACTGTCAACGTTTTTTGAAATGTTGTCTAAAAATTTATCACGGTCAGAATTGATTTCTTCAATGGTCATGGTAGCAATCACCAAACGCAATTGACCAAATAAAATATCCTTAGCCAATTCTTGTATTTGCTCTGATGATAATCCCAAGAGCCTTTCTGCTGCCGTATTCATGCTATCGGTTTCGGTAGAAATGGCAATGGTAAAACGACAAGGAACATCCACCCTTATATTTTGTCGGCTAAGTGCATTGGTTAAGTTAGCTTCAATTGATAGGGGTTTCAAATCTAAAAATGCATAGTCCTGAATAACCGGCCAGATAAATGCGCCACCACCATGAACACATTTTGCGGATGTGCCTCCGGTTCTTCCATAAATAACGAGTATTTTATCTGAAGGACATCTTTTGTACCTTGATACTAATGCCGAAATGGTGACGAACAAAACGAGTGCCGCAACTACAATGATAATTAAGGGTGTCATATTGATTGGTTTAAATTGTTTCTACGATAAGGATTTGATTGCTTTCTATTTTTACGACTCTTACTGTTGAGCCTGATGGTATTTTTCCTTTTTCTGTCATTGCTTCCAATTCATGGTAAGCGCCTTTAACACTAATCATAATTTTTCCTTTGCCACTTTTGTATTCAGGAATGGTTAAATACACTTCTGCGGTCTTGTTCAAAGTATCTATTATTTTAAATGAATTGTCTTCGGCCAATTTCTGCACTTGCCTAATAATAATAAAAAATAAATACACAAACAATACGCCAACGGCTAATGAAAATCCTATTAGCAATGACTTATTTGAAAGTGTTGAGTAAAACGAAATCCCCGTCCAGCTGAATCCTAATAAAAAGTTGGTTAGGTTTCGTAACGAGAAAAGTTGAAACGGGGCATCTGCGCCATTTAAGTCGCCATCAAAATCGGCTTCAAGTCCATCAGTTGAGTCGGTGCCTAAAAACGTCATGATTGACTGAATGATAAAAATTAAGCTTGCCGGAATAGCTATAAACCAGAAAGTTTTTAGCAGGGAGTCTAAGTTTTCAAATATTTCCATAGTTGTACAAATTTAGAAGTTAATGTTAAGTTTATGCTATCATGTAAGCTCAATTCTCATGATGGATTTTCCCCAACACACTTTACGCAGCAATATAAAAAATATGTTTAAGGATGGGTAATTTTTATATACGTGTGCTTGCTTCTGTTTATTAAATAGTTGAAAATAAGATGTAGCTTATTTTAATTAAG
>CAYSBE010000038.1:0-21081 GCA_964429245.1 uncultured Bifidobacteriaceae bacterium
CAGATAATGTCCAAAAATAATGATAAAAATCTTATGGACAAAATAAGTCCAAAAAAGTTTTCAACAATGTTTGGGTGGTGGGTGGGCTTGGGTGTGTCGGGCAAAATTAAATGTGGTGTTTTTGTGTCGGCAAGTGCGTTGGCAAAACACCTCTTTTAATTTTGCGAAGCGTTGGCATTTTTGTCCTTCGTTTCTGTTCGTTTGTTGTCGGTCTTTTAGGGTGAGTGCTAACGTTTTGGTGCCTTGCGCAGTTGCCGCATCAGGAGGCGTCAACATGAAGCAAGATAAAAACTTTCTGGGCAAATGCAAAATAACCAATTAGCACTTAGTCGGCAATTGCGCAAGACACCTGTTGGGCGCAGTATTATTTCCTACTCAACAATAGTCCCAAATTTTATCAATCAATTCATTTGTCGTCTTTTCGTTTCCAAGGTCAGGTTTTTTCTTTGCGTCCTTAAAGTATTGATTAGCGATTTCTCTTAATTCGTCAACAGTCAGCTGTCTTACAAACTTGTCTGGGTAGTTCGATTTTTGTCGTGTATTATAACCCCAAGTAAAAAATTTTCCGTTATAGTCAATTAGTCTTACGTTATTTTCGAGCTTAAAATGATATATGTCAGGGTCGCCAAAAAAGTGTTCTTTATCACTTACGATTGATAAGTCAAATCCGTCCTGAATTAGTATAGGAAATTCAATTTTGTCAAACCCCAACGCCAAAAGGTCGGCAAATACTTTTTCTGCTTTTAACCTTTTCTGTTCGTTCCTTTCCGAAAAGTATTTTCTTATTCTGTCAATCATTATTTTTTCACTGTAGTCGTTCCCAAATATTGCGCCCAACTAGTATATACACTCACCTTTTTACCTAAAACCTGAGTATAATGTACCAATTTGGGTATATAATACTCAGTAGGTGCGTGATGGGAGTTGAGGTTTATTTTTTTCATTTTTTAATGTTTAATCGGTCTAATGGGCTTATTATTTTCCCTATTTCATCTCTACTTACATGGGTGTAAATCTGTGTTGTTTTTGGACTTTTATGCCCTAGCAATTCTTGAATATGCCTCAAATGTGTACCTGCTTCCATCAAATGGGTCGCATAACTGTGTCTTAGCATATGTAAGTTTACATGTCTGTTTAAGCCTGCTTTTCTTACAGCCGTTTTTAATACTTCTTCTAATGCACGATCTGAGTATTTTCCTCCGTATTGTCCCTCAAATAAATAATCATTGGGTTTATACACGGTATAATATTCGCGTAGCATCAATAATATAGATTTTGATAACGGAACTATCCTGTCTTTCTTCCCTTTGGCATTTCGGATTTGCACAACCATTCGCTTGCTGTTAATATCTGATTTCTTTAGTTCCAATAATTCACCTCTACGCAATCCGGCTGAATAAATCAAACCCAACATACTTTTATGCTTCAGGTTATCACATGAATTTATAATTTTCTCTACTTCTTCTTCACTTAATACATTCGGTAGTTTCCTGCTTTGTTTTGGTCTTATCAAATCATCAATTACCAATTTACTTTGGTGAATGGTTTGATGAAACAATTTAATTGCATTAATAAATTGTGACTGGTAAGTGGCAGAGAGTTTTCTGTCTAAAATGTACTTTTCATTAAATGTTAAAATATCCTGATTAGATATGTTTTTACTCGGCTTCTCTATCGTTGTCAACAACAATTTAATTGCATTGCTGTAAGTAAGTATGGTGCTCTCGCTGTAGCGTTTATTCCGCATCCACAAAATAAATTGCTTCACCTCTTCTTGTTTATTGGCATCAAGTCGAATACTGTTTTTTATACTTTCAATAGGTTTATCAATTGAAACCACGCCCAACAACTTTCTATAATATTCATTGTCCTCCACATGCCAGCAACGGTGTGTATTGCTCCACCGGGCTCCCTTAAGGGTTCTCACCAAATTGTTCCATGCTGTATTATAGTTAAATCGAATGGCAAGTCGTTTTTTACCATCGTATTCAAGTGGTTCAATATTCCATTCTGTAGGTAGTTGAAAAGGCATAGGTTGTTTTTTTCAAAAAAGCAACAGCAATTTAAAACTAAAACCGAAAAAATCAATAATGTAGTGAAACTTCCTGTTAATTTTTTTTAGGAATATTATTTATAGCTTATAACCAACCACCTTATGCTTCGAACAATGTAGCAAATAGGTTAGGGAATTAATAAATTTCGCTTAATTACATGGCGGGCAACTCATTTATAAGGAGTATTAAAAGCACAAATTCTCTAGCATTCCGGGCAACTTCAAATAAAAAAATTGACCCGCCACCTTGTGACAGCTATCAGTACGATATAGATATTTCAGCAACTCTGCCTTCTGAATTATTCGTTATTGACCAATAAGTTTGGTTTTACTCTCTGCGAGCTTTTGTTTGATATATGCTTTTAATTCATCAAAGGTCATGTTTTGAGTATCGGCACTAATTTTATCTCTGATTTCTCGCATCATTTTTACAGCGTCAAACTGTTTTTCTTTTTTAATCGTTTCCATAATTTATTAAGTCTTTAGGGCTTCTTATTTCAATCATTGAATATCCAAGTCGTAAATTAACAGAATTATAGCCCTTAATTCTGTCTAGGTTTACAATATGTTTAAAGTTCCAACTTGCCAAAACGTCAACTTTATGAATGGTTGCTAAAGCAATATGTCTGCAATCTTCCATGCTTGTTTTGCCAATTACTTTTTCGTCAATATAAGTATCAGCGAGTTTTATTGCTTCTTCTGTTAGTTCAATTCTTTGGAACTTGTCACTAGTATATTTTAACAGATGCTCTCTAACCTGTTGTGGTGCATTTATTCATTCAAGGTCGAGCAAGTCTGAAACAACAAATATTATTTCTTTGTTGTCGAGCCTCTCAAATAGCTTCATTGTGGCATCTTTAAACTCTTCGTCAAAATAACCCCCAACTATTGAAGTGTCTATATAGATTCTTTGTTTCATTGAATTTTCTGTAAACTCAAAATTACTAAAAATGTTGATGGTTTGTATTACTAATTCTCTTTTTGGGGAATTTGCTTCAAGTTATGTGTGTCATAAATTTTTCGTTATTTCGGGTACGTGATTTGCTCATTTTTTGTAATAGATTTAAATGGCTTAACTTTTACTACTTTCAATTATTGCTTATCTCAGGATTACAAGTCTATATTTATATAGTAAAAAATATAAGTTCTAATGTATTACATTTTATTGATACATCACCTTCAATAACCTATTCTTTTATACTCACGATCTGGTTTATAACCAACCACGGCAGCTGGTTCAGTCACGCTTATTTTCTCCATTTAATACCGCAGCCAATGGCTTTGGTACTAGGCGTAGTTACAGGTTTGTTAGTAAGCAATGCATCTACGGCCTGCTCCACATATTTTGCTTTTACCTGCGAAGGGTCTTCATAGTTATCGTCAATGGCGCCAATATATTTCACCCTAAGTTCTTTACCACTTTTTTGCAACACATACACATGTGGAGTGCGGGTGGCGCCATAGGCTTTTGCCGTGCTTTGTGTTTCATCAATCAAATATGGAAATCCGTATTTCATTTCTTTGGCACGTTTTTGCATATTTTCATACGAATCTTCCGGTTCGCGCACAGGATCGTTGGGGTTGATGGCAATCACCATATAGCCTTTTGCTGCATATTTCTTGTGCAAATCAATCATGCGGTTTTCGTATGCCTTGGCAAATGGGCAATGGTTGCAGGTAAATACCACAATAAATCCTTTAGCTGATTTGTAATTGGCCAGTGATACCATTTTTCCGTCAACATTTTTCAATGAAAAATCAGTAGCTACATCTCCGGGTTGGTATCCCGTTGGGGCAGGGGTTTGAAAAGCACTTAGTGCAAATACAAGCAGGGTAATAAGGGTTAGTTTTTTCATTTCTGTATTGTTATTTATTGGTTGTTTTTTGCTTCCTGTATTTTCAGCTGCAGTTCTTCAAAAGTAGTTTCTCCTTCTTTAAACCACATGTAGTTTTTGTGTTTATTCATCACCACGGTATAAGGAATGGCACCGCTCCAGTTAGGGTTCACCATGTTTATCCAATCATTCGGGTTAGGTTCATTCATCCACAGCACTTGTGCACGTATGCCTTTCTCTTTTATAAAATCTGCCAGTTTGGTATCTCTTATTTTTTTGCTGTCATTGCTTATCAGCAAAACCGTCACGTTTTGTCCTGCAAATAAATCATACACGCCACTAAAAATAGGAAGTTCTTCCACGCAAGGTTTGCACCAGGTGGCCCAAAAATTAATCACATACGTGGTATCGCTCATTTGGTTCATGCGCTCTTCCAGCCATTCTTTATTGATAATCGCAAACGGCAATGCGGCAATCTCAGGAGCTATTTCGGTAGTTGCGGCAGCACTTGTTTTTTCATCTGGTAAGGCTACAGTTTGTGCCACTAGCATGTGTGCACCTAAAAGTATTGTTGTAAAAAATAAGCAGTGTTTCATATGAATATTAACATTAAATAGAGCGGTTAAATTACAACTTTTCTCCAAAACACAAGTCACCGGCATCTCCCAATCCCGGAATTATATATTTGTGTGCATCAATTTCATCATCAAGTGCTGCAATCCAAAGTGTTGCAAAAGGTAATTTCTCTGTCAGATAAGCAACTCCTGCATTGCTGGCCAATAGGCACATGATGTGCAGCGATTTGGGTGTGCCATGCGTAAGCAATGATTGATAAGCAGTTTCAATGGATAAACCGGTAGCAAGCATGGGGTCAATAAGCACAACAGTTCGGTTGGTGAGGTCAGGCGTAGCCAAATACTTGGATACAATTTCAAAGTGTTGCGCATCTAAATGGTGGCGATAAGCCGATATAAAACCACAATCTGATTGGTCGAAGAAAGACAACACCCCCTGATGCATGCTTAATCCCGCCCTTAGGATGGTGAGCAATACGGGATATTCGCTCAGCACATTTACTTGCTTACTGCCTAATGGGGTAATAATATTTTTGGCTTCATAGCTCAGTGTTTTGCTAAGTTCATATGCCATCGCTTGTCCAATGCGTTCAATGTTTTTGCGAAAACGCATGCGGTCTTTTTGGATAGACACATCGCGTAGTTCCGAAACAAATTGTTGTATTAAGGAGTTTTCTTTCTCAAGGTGATGGATATTCATATAGCGAAACTAATCATTTGTTTTAAAGTATGAATACCGCACTTTTGCAACCTTATTTTTTTTACGAATAATATTCAATGAAGCTAACATTTCACGGGGCAGCCAGGCAAGTAACCGGAAGCATGCACTTGCTAACGCTGGATAATGGATATAAGATATTACTGGATTGCGGCATGAATTATGACCAAAAACGCGAGCTCAATGCCGATGCGTTTGAGTTTCCGTTTCGCGCTGCTGATATTGATGTGTTGGTGCTTTCGCATGCCCATATCGACCACTCGGGCAATATTCCCAAATTGGTTTCCGATGGGTTTAAAGGCCATATTTTGTGCACACCTCCCACATTTGATTTGGTAAAATACCTGTTGTTTGACAGCGCCAATATTCAGTTAAGCGAATACAAGCAACGCTTAAGCCGTGCAGGCAAAAACAGGCGACAGTTTATTGCACCTCCCATTTTTAGCGACCGTGAGGTGGAAATTGCATTGGACAAATTTGTAACCCTGCCGTTTAATCAACCATTTCAAGTTTCCCCATCAGTTAGTATTGAATTGATAGAAGCAGGCCATTTGCTGGGAGCTGCCAGTGTAGTGGTGCAGTACGAAGAAAATGGTAAAACCCGCAGACTTGGATTTAGCGGAGATATAGGTCGCAGCCATGCCGAACTAATTCGCACACCGGTGCCCATGAAACAGCTTGATTACCTCATTTCCGAAACCACCTACGGAGGCCGCAAACACAAATCAGGTGTGCATGCCGAAACCGATTTGCTCAACTATTTTGATGAAGTGCAACGCATGCGAGGTCGCCTCATCATCCCCGCATTTAGTGTGGGCCGCACCCAATCCATTGTGTTTGCCTTACACAAACTTTACCGCAAGGGATTGTTGCCTCCTGTAAAAGTATTTGTTGATAGCCCCTTGGCTGTGCGCTCTACATACATCTACGAAAAATATCCCGAATTGTTGAATGATGAAGCCAAAGCTTTTAAAGAAGAATACGGAGCTTTATTTGATTTTGAACAACTGGAATTGCTTGAAGATTATGAAGACCATGAAAAACTGATGTACTATACCGAGCCCTGCATCATCATTTCGGCAGCAGGTATGGTTGAAGGAGGTCGCATTCAGGAGCATGTGCGCAACAATGTACAAAATCCGTTTAGCACCATCCTCATTGCCGGCTATTGTGCCGAAGGTACACTTGGCCATCGGTTGTTGCAGGGGCAAAAAACACTGCGCATGAATGGCCGCGATTATCAGGTGTATTCAAAAATTTCGCATACCGATGTATTCAGTTCCCACCCTGATAGCGATGAAATATTTTCATACATCCATGCACATGTGCAGCCTCAACTCAAGCATATTTTCCTTGTACACGGTGATGGAAACAACTTGGATGAAATGCAAAAAAGATTAGAGAACAACGGAATCAATCAATCCATTATTCCCGAAATGGGACAATCGTTTTATTTAGATTAGAAACGTATATTTGGCCCATCATTTGGTCTCGTAGTACAACGGATAGTATTTGGGTCTCCGGAACCCAAGATTCAGGTTCGATTCCTGACGAGACCGCTATTCATAATTCATCATACGCAACCATCCTTTTTGTGTTGCTGATTTTCGCTTGCAAACCTGCTTTCGCACAGGATTCCACCTCCCGGTTTAGTTTTAATTTGTATGCAGAAATGTATTACACATTTAGCAACCCTTCACCTATACAAAATGAGTTGAATCCGGTTTTTTGTTTCAATCATTCGGTTACCAATGCGCTTCGTCCCAATATTGTTATGGGGCGCACAGCTTATGCAGGCCAACGTTTCAGGGGTGCACTAGGAGTAATGGCAGGCACTTATGCAACCTATAACCTGGCTTCCGAACCCAAATGGGCTCAATATATCTACGAAGCCAATATAGGCATTAAACTAAAAAAGGAAACAGCACTCTGGCTCGAAGCCGGTGTGTTTGAATCCTACATGGGATACGAAAATGTAACCTCATTAAATAATCACATGCTCAGCAGGTGTTATGCATCCGAGTTATCGCCTTATTACATGACAGGCGTGCGCTTGCTGTATACATCAAAAAATGAAAAATGGAACATGAGCCTCAACCTCAACAATGGTTGGCAACATATTATACAACCGGTGGCGCTAAATCGCCTGTCGGCAGGCATTCAGCTAACTTGGCAAAAAAATAAGCAATGGTTGTTTAATTACAGCAATTTTTACGGTGCAGCATACGTGTATGGTCGTGATTACAGCGATAGCATTCAAGTGAATCGCCTGTTTCACGACTTCTATGCCATTTATCAACCCACACCTCGCTTGCAATTGCGCGGACAATTTGATATTGGAATGGATAATTTTTCAAGAAGTTGGTTTCAAACAAATATGATGGCTGCATACGATATAGGTAAAAAGATCACCCTCTCAGCACGTGCCGAGTGGTTTCATGATGCCAAAGAAACCCTCGTGTATATGCCTCAACTTGATGGTTCCATGATGTATGCGTTTTCTGCCGGTATCAAAGTAAAGTTTTGGAAACAAAGAATGGCTTTACGGGCAGAATCTAAATATGCAGGTTCAACTAAGCAAATGTTTATCAACGAAGTAGGAGGGTACCAACAATCACAATTTATTCATGGATGTAGCTTAAGTATCAGGCTGTAAACTTGCATTGCATGCTTATGCATAAGAAATGCTACATTCGCACGTAATTTTTTAAAGGAGTTCATGGAAATTGATTATTCAGCATACGAACCGGTTATTGGACTAGAAGTGCATGCACAAATGCTCACCAAAAGCAAAGCATACAGTGATGATGCAACTGATTATGGAGCTTCGCCCAACACACAAGTAAGTCCTATAACATTGGGACATCCGGGTACATTGCCGGTGCACAATACCGAAGCAGTAAAATTTGCCGTAAAAATGGGTATCGCCTGCAAATGTGATATTACCGAATACAACTATTATGCACGCAAAAATTATTTCTATGCCGATTTGCCAAAAGGCTACCAAATTACGCAAGACAAAACACCCATTTGCACCAACGGCTATATTGATATTAAGCTAAAAGACGGAACTGAAAAACGCATTCACCTTACCCGCATCCATATGGAAGAAGATACGGGAAAAAGCATGCACGACCAGGATGTGTATGACACACTCATTGATTACAACCGGGCGGGCACTCCGCTTATTGAGATTGTAACCCAGCCCGATATTCGCAGTGGTGAAGAAGCCTATCAGTATCTAACAGAAATACGCCAGTTGGTGCGTTACCTTGAAATTTGCGATGGCAATATGGAAGAAGGTTCCATGCGCTGTGATGCCAATGTTTCGGTTAGAAAAAAAGGTGCTTCCGAGTTTGGAACCAAGGTGGAAGTAAAAAATATGAACTCCATCCGCAATGTGCAACGCGCCATTGATTTTGAAATAAAAAGACAAATTGAAACCCTTGAAAAAGGAGAAAAAATATACCAAGAAACCCGCACGTTTGAGGCCATGAAAGGCATTACCATTGTGATGCGTACCAAAGAAGGTGCAAGTGATTACCGCTATTTCCCCGAGCCTGATTTGCCGCCTTTGCACATCACTGCCAATTATATTGAAAGTGTAAAAGCACAAATGCCCGAGTTGCCCAAAGCACTGCACCTTAAATTTACTACTGTTTACAAACTGAGTGAATATGATGCCGGTGTGCTTACCGAAAACAGGTACGTTGCGGAGTACTTTGAAACCCTGTTAAAACATACAGACAATATCAAAGCAGCAGCCAATTGGCTTATGGTGCAGATAAAAGGCTACCTCAATGAAAATGCCTTAGATATAAAAGACTTTGTGCTTTCTCCCGCGAAAATAGCCGATATCATTGGTTTGATTGATGCAGGCAAAATCAGCCACTCACTTGCTGCTAAAAATTTATTTCCTGCCATGATAGAGCATCCCGATATGTCGGCAGCTGCCTTGTCAGAAAAATTAAACCTTACACAGGATAACGATGCAGGCGAATTACAAAAACTTGTAGCACAAGCATTGGCCAAGTATCCTGAAAAGGTAGCCGAATACAAAGCAGGTAAAACCTCACTCATTGGCTTGTTTATGGGCGAAGTAATGAAACTGAGCCAAGGTAAAGCAGACCCAAAAACAGCCAACCAACTCGTAAAAGAATTATTAGACAAATCATAACAACATGCAAAAATTATCATACCTATTTATTGTAGGATTTGTATTGCTGAGTTCAGCATGCAGCCAATCAAAAGAAAAGCCCGGAAACTTTTCTGTTAAAGGAACCATCAAAAATTATACGGGTGCAGCACTTCAGCTTAGTGAGATTTCAGCCACAGGCCTTCGCTTGATTGACTCAGTCAAGGTAGACGAAAAAGGCAATTTCGAATTTAAAAACAGTGTATCGCAACCCACTTTTGCCATTATTGGTTTTAGCAATACCGCCATTGTTTTGCTTCTTGATTCGGGCGCAAAAACTACTTTATCTATCGATGCCAATACGCCCGAAGCGTATGGTGTTTCAGGCTCGCTTGAAAATGAACAGCTGCGTCAAATCATTTTGATGAACAACAAATACATGATGCAGGTAAATGTATTGGAAAAAAAATATTCCGAAGCTGCGCAGCAAAAAACAATGACAGCCGAAATGGAAAACCAAATCAAGACCGAATACCAATCCCTAATGGATGCCCGAACCATCGAGCTAAAAGAAAAAACTTTGGCTATCGAAAATGGATTGGTACCTTATTTTGTCACCAATTTCCTAATGCCCGAAGCCGACTTCGAATTTTTTAATAAAGTAGATGAGAAGTTTTATAGCCGCTACCCAAATTCAAAATATGCACAAGACTTGAATGCACGGGTTACCAAGCTAAAAGGAACCGCACCCGGGCAAACGGTAAGCGATATTGTGTTACAGGATCCCTATGGAAAAACCATCGCCTTGTCTTCGCTTAGAGGAAAATATGTATTGATTGATTTTTGGGCAAGCTGGTGTGGTCCATGCAGACGCGAAAATCCAAATGTGGTAAAAATGTATCAGAAGTATAAAGACAAAGGATTTGATATCTATAGCGTATCACTTGATGACAACAAAGATGCATGGATAAAAGCCATTAATACCGACCAATTGTTGTGGCCAAACCACGTTAGTGACCTCAAAAAATGGAATTCATCGGTGGTACCTCAGTTTAATATTGAAAGTATTCCGTTTACCATGCTCATTGATGCAGAGGGTAAAATCATTGGCAAAAACCTTAGAGGTGAAGCGCTTGAGCAAAAATTGAAATCCATTTTCAATTATTAATTCGGGGTGCTTAACATTAATTTAAATATAGCTTAATATTGAATACAGAATGTAAGCCTAATGTTACCAAAAAATACAGATATGGAAAACCCTTACAAAATTCTGGTTGTCGATGACGAAATAGACATTCTTGAATTCATTCAATATAACCTGAAAAAAGAAGGATACGAAGTGCACCTTGCACATAATGGACAAGAAGCAATTGATGTAGCCCGCAAAGTAAAGCCTGACTTAATTTTATTGGATGTCATGATGCCTGTGATGGACGGTATTGAAGCTTGCAAGCAAATAAAATCTGACTCAGATCTCGAAAAAATATTTATCGTATTTTTAACAGCCCGTGCAGAAGAGTATTCAGAAATTGCAGGATTCAACGCAGGAGCTGACGATTATATCTCGAAACCGATTAAGCCAAGGGTATTGCTTAGCCGCATCAGTGCCATTCTTCGTAGAAAAGGGAAAGAGATAGTTGAATCAAAGATTGTAGCCGGTGATATCACCATCGACCGCGAAACATTTTTGGTATACAAAAACGGAGCAAAAATTCAACTGGCTCGTAAAGAATTTGAATTGCTGTACCTGCTTGCCGGCAAACCCGGTAAGGTATTTACCCGCGATTATATTTTAGAAAAAGTGTGGGGCGATGAAGTGCTTGTTGTAGACAGGACCATTGACGTACATATTCGCAAATTGCGTGAAAAAATAGGAGATGAATACATTGGCACTGTGAAAGGTGTTGGCTACAAGTTTGAAGCATGATTAGAAACCCCAAACCTATATTTCTTGCCCTGATTCTTTCTGTTGTTTTGGCATTGTTTGTAGGTGTTGTTACTTTTTATATTGGAAATACCAGCTTTGTTAAGTCACTTATTTCAGCCTTAGCTACACTTGTTTTCTCTGTAGTACTTTTCTTCTATTCACTTGAGTATTTCATTTACAAAAAAATAAAACTCATCTACAAAACCATTCATAGCCTCAAAACACAAAAGTACGATGCCAGATTGACCAACTTTGATTGGCGCACCGACCCCATTGCCAATATGAACAAAGAGGTAATCAGTTGGGCCCGCGATCAAAAAGAGCAAATGGAGCAACTGAAAAAACTGGCAGATTTCAGAAAAGAATTTCTTGGCAATGTTTCACACGAACTCAAAACTCCCATCTTTAACATTCAAGGCTATTTGCACACGTTGATTGATGGTGCCATTGATGATCCGGAGGTAAATGTTCGTTTTTTGCAAAAAGCAGCCCGCAGTGCAGACAGGCTAAGCGATTTGGTTGCTGATTTATTGGCCATTTCCCAACTCGAATCAGGTGAGTTGTTGATGGAACAAGAACGTTTTGATATCAACGCATTGGTTAAAGATGTTTACGAACAATTGGAAGTGAGGGCAAAAGACAGGGGCATTACCTTGCTGATAAAAGACGGATGCAACAAACCATTTTTTGTTTACGGTGACCGTTACCGCATTCGCCAGGTAATTGTAAACCTCGTGCTAAATTCCATTAAGTATGGTAAAGATATGGGCACAACCACCGCAGCCTACTATGATATGGATCAAAATACACTTATCGAAATTGGTGACAATGGCGAAGGAATGACACAAGACCATTTGCCACGTATTTTTGAAAGATTTTATCGTGTTGACAAAAGCCGTGCACGCGAAAGTGGTCCGGGTGGTACAGGGTTAGGTTTGGCAATTGTAAAACACATCATCGAAGCACACGGGCAAACCATCAATGTTCGCAGTACTACAGGGCAAGGCACCACTTTTGGATTTACCCTGAAGAAAGCTGCCGGTAATTAATTTTGCGCGTTATTTTCTTTGCCTACGCTTACACATTTTATTATTATACTCGCATACATGAACAGGTATTTGGTGTGTATTGTTGGTCCAACAGCAGCAGGTAAAACCAAGCTGTCCATACAGCTTGCCCAAAAGCTTAATACCGCAGTTGTATCTGCCGATTCAAGGCAATTCTACAAGGAAGTTTCCATAGGTACAGCCAAACCAACCCAAGAAGAAATGGCTGCAGCACCACATTTTTTCATCAACAACAAATCAGTTTGGGAAACATACAGCGCAGGTGATTTTGAAAGAGAAGCGGTTCCTTTTATCAATGACTTTTTGCTTAACCAGCCCATATTGATACTATGTGGGGGATCTGGCCTATATGTAAAAGCAGTGCTTGAAGGCTTTGATGCATTGCCCACCGCCAATGAACAGTTGCGAAAAGAATTGCAGCAGCTGTTGCAAACAAAAGGCATCTCATCTTTGCAGGAACGATTGCGCGAACTGTCACCTGCTGCATTGGAGAATATCGCCATATACAATCCACAAAGACTGATGCGCGCCATTGAAATAGCATCAGGTTTTACACCAACCGATACGGCATTGCCACGCAATTTCATCCCCATCATTATCGGTATTGATATGCCCAGAGAAGCCTTGTACGAAAAAATTAATACCCGTGTTGATATGATGATGGCTGCAGGCCTTGAGGAAGAAGCCAGATTGATGCTACCTTACAGAAACACCTATGCGATGAAAACAGTAGGATACGCAGAGTTGTTTGAGTATTTTGATGGAATACGGTCAAAAGAAAGTGCAATCGAATTGATTAAACAGCATTCAAGAAATTATGCTAAAAAACAACTCACTTGGTTTAAAAAAACTCCCGGAATAAAATGGTTTGCACCTACCGAAACCAATGCCATCATCCAACACATCGAAACACAGATGCAAGAATTAACCCTTTAAATAATTAGTTGAATATGCCATTTATCAAGCAAGAAAATCCATTTGTGGTACCTACCACCGATAACAAACTGATTGAAGAACATTACGGAATGGCTACCACTGGCGACAGTGCCTTTTCCATAGCCCATATGATTGCTCCGGTAGGGTGGAGTGAGCCTTATCAGCATCCACAGTTTGATGAAGTAACCATTGTCATAAAAGGCCGCAAGCAATTTGAAGTAGATGGCAATGTGTTGGTATTAAAAGCCGGAGAAAGTATTTTGATACGCAAAGGTTCAAAAGTGAAATATGCCAACCCATTTGATGAACCTTGCGAATACTGGAGTTGTTGTGTCCCCGCGTTTACAATAGAAACTGCAAATCGTGAATCATGAAAAAAATACTTATTACCATTTGTTGTTGTTTGTTCATTGTTCATGGATTTTCCTGGGGATTTTTCGCACATAAAGCCATCAACAGGTTGGCTGTTTTTGCCTTGCCGGCTGAGCTATTTGGATTTTACAAAGCCAATATTGACTTTATTACAGAACATGCCGTAGATCCCGACAAACGAAGGTATAGCGACCCCGAAGAGGCATGCCGGCACTACGTAGATTTGGATTACTATGAGCACACGGCACCGGTTGATACGGTTCCTTTTAAATGGAATGATGCGGTAAAAAAATATTCGGAAGATACCTTGAAAGCATACGGCATTGTACCTTGGCACATACAGGTAATGGTTTTGCGCTTAACCAAAGCCTTTAAAGAAAATGACAAAGAACGCATATTACGAGTCTCAGCTGAAATTGGCCACTATATTGCCGATGCGCATGTACCGTTGCACGCAACCATGAATTACAACGGACAACTCACCAATCAGCATGGTATACATGGTTTTTGGGAGTCAAGACTTCCTGAACTATACAGTAGCAATTATGATTTTTTTGTAGGTAAAGCACGTTATTTGGATAATACACTCTATTACGCATGGATGGCTTCTCAAGGGAGCTTTGCAGCCAAAGATTCAGTTCTAGATTTCGAAAGAAAATTGAATGCCAACTTTAGTCAGGACAACAAGTACACGTACGAAATGCGTGGGCAAACCAAGATTAAGCAATACTCAAAAGGATATGCCAATGCGTATCATCAAATGCTGGGCGACCAAGTAGAGCGCAGGATGCGCGAATCGGTGTTGATGGTGGCAAGTTTTTGGTACACCGCCTGGGTAAATGCCGGACAACCTAAATTACAAGAGCAAGCGGCAATCAAAATTTCTGATGAAGAAATGAAATTGCAATTGGAAGCAGAAAAGAAATTGTTGTATGAAGGAAAAATGATTGGGAGGGAAGAGTAAATTATTTTGCAGTTAACACCCATGCATCAGGATTGATTTCCTGTTTGGCCTTTTGTAAATAATTTTCAGCATCAGCTTTGCTGGCAAATCCACCAACGCTTACACGCTTGCATTTGAGGGATGCATTTTGTAATACCTGTGCATCTATTCCTTTATTCTTTAATTCATTTACATAGTTCACGGCATTTTTTGCTATACAAAAAACGCCCGCGATGACATAATAGTTGCTTTCTGTAGATGTTGGAACAGCAGCGACTTCTATCATCGACTCATTTTCTTTAGTAACCGTTTCAGGCTGCACCATTTCTGGCGGAAAGGTCCATGCGGCCCGGGCAACGCAAATATTTTGTAAAACATCAACCGACTGAGCTGTTTCCATTATTTCTTCAGGTTGCGTTACCACATTAGGAGCAACAGCAATCATTTTTTCTTCAGGTTGAATATCGGCCGGAATAGGATTTGTATGTGTGGCAGGTGGGGTAGCTGTATGGTCTTGCTCTGAAGAATCAAACCATGAAGTCAGGCTTAAATTACTTTGTGTGATGTAATTCTTATCGGGTTGGGCGAAATAAATCCAACTGTTTACCAGCAACAATAAGCATAAGGTAGCTGCCAATGCCGTTTGCCAAAATCTTGTTTTTGATTTTGTGCGTAAAGGTTTTGCCGGTTTAAGTTCCTTAAATATACGCGCTGATTTGGTTTTAATTTGTCTTGAACCAACAACCTGTGCTTGTAACGGACTCAATCCGAAACTTCTTAAATCATATCGGTTAGCACGTTCGGGAATAAATACATAATTGGCTTCTGCATTGATCCTAAAACGGCCAAAATGAGGAATCTCCAGATTTTTTTCTTCCAATAAAAAGGATTTGAAAGCTGCTACCCAATCATCTATAAGGTTAAGGGCATCGTTGTAGGTAATATGTTGGCTGGTAGCATAATTGGATATCAATAAGCCATCATTGGTTTTTAGGTTGGGATTAAACACCACGTGTTTTCCGGGAGGGATAATCACATGGGTAACCTGATCAATTCGGGCATTCTCCACATTGCACACAAATCCGCCAAATCCTGGTATAATAACGCAGTCATGCTTGTATAAAAGCTTTTCTACTACCTGCCATATGGGGTGTTTTGCGAAATCCATTTGATGGCAAATTACACTAATTTCACTTTTAGCGCAAACGGAATTGTAAAATAGGGGCCTTTCTTTTGCTTATCAGAAACTTACAGCCAATCCGCCCAAAACGTTAAATCCATAAACCGGCAATGCATACCAGCGTTGGTATTTGTTATTGGTGAGGTTATTTAAGTTCACAAACAAGGCCACCGTTTTTGAGTAACGGTATTCAATACCAAGATTTAAATCCACAAAACTATTGATGGAAGCTTCAAGATTGGAATTGCTGATTTGAACGGTTCGTTTGTCCCAGGTAAATGCTTCTCCGCGCAACAGAAATTTGTTAGAAATATTGTATAAAATATTGGTGCTGGTGGTAAAGGTTGGTCTTGAAAACGGAGCACTGATGGAAAGGTCATATCCATAATAATTGGCAGTGAAACCAAAATGGAAATGCTCATAAAATTCATGATTTAATTCGGCCGTAAAACGGAATAAGCCTGCAGCCGAATTATCATAAACAGTATATTGGCTTGAAAATAAACTGTCAGACCCATAGAACATCATATTTTTAACGGTAGACCATGAAGTGCGAAGCAAAAAAGATGTTTGCGCACTAATTAATCCGCGTAGCCCGAAAAACGTTTCAAACTGGTTCAATGTATTTTCAAGTGATAATCCCCTGACAAATGCATTTTCGGTAGTGATGCTTCTGAGCGTATTGCGTTGAAGGTTTCCGGTTATTCCGCCAAATACAGTTAAAGCGCGCGGAATGATTTGATAGGAAGCATCAGCAACCGGGAAAAAGTGATACTTGAGTCCGTTGGTATCATTAAAAAAGGTGGAGTTAAAACCGAGGTTAAGGTTTAACTTGCTGCTGAGGTTGAGGGAATAGTTCGGATTGACATCTACAAACACCCTGTTGTAATTAAGTGTGGGCGTATTGGTATTGTTTTGTTGAATGGCGGTATATACCTTTAGCGGATTTCCCTGTATGCTCTTTCTAAAATCACCTGTGAGGATAAAGTTATTTTCGTCAATACTTTGGTTGGTGCTGTAGTTGTAGTAATTCATCCCGATTTTGTAAATCAGTTTGCTCGTATCTTTTTGTACATTTCCGTATGCTGCACCCAATTGAAAAATTCCGAATTCATTGCGCAGCAAGTTGGCATTGTTTGTAATATCCGTTGGTTTGGCACCATACAGATTTACCACGTTGCGGTGATAAAGGAAATCGGCTTCCACTACACCTTTGTCTACAAATCGCTTGGCATAAACGCCTGCCGTGTTGTTGCTAAATTGTTGCAGGTTTCCGGCATCAGCTGATAAATGTTTATAAAAGGCGCCCAATTGGTAATTTTTATTCCGCTTCGAGTTGAGGTAAATTTCACCCAAAGGCATGCTGTAATTTCCAAAACCTATTCGCGTGTAGTTATTTTTGATTTTGGGCAACAGCGCTGTACCTAATGAAAGTGGTTTGATGGTATAAATGGTAGGAATATCACTGTGCTTGATTTCAGGTAATTTATACGTGAATTCAGGTTTTCGTACCTCAGGTATTTCAGGGTTCGGGTTGCTTTGAATTTTGATGGACTCACTTAAGTTAGCCTTGAATGGTTTGATCACATCAATGATATCTGATTTTAGGGTATCGGTTTGTGCATGCAGCAAATTTGATAACAACATAAATACTGCAAAGGATATAAAGATTCTCATGGGTAAATTAATTATCAGATTTAGGAGTTTTATTGTTATTGGCTTCTTCGGAAGCGATGATGACTTTGAGTTTTTCTGATGCAATTGCTTTGATATCTTCTCCGTCATAGTTTTCAAGAATGCTTTGTAGGGTAGCTTTGGCTTGAAAATTATCTTTCTCTGCTACATATACATCAGCCAGCAATAAGTATGATTTTGCTACCCAATATTCGTGGGTTGAAAGGTTGTCGGCAATATCAAAAATTGTTTTTTTGCTATTTTTAAAATCCTTACGTTGGTATTGGATATATGCAACCTGGTATTTTGATTCCGCAGCCCACACATTCTTTGTTTCTTTTGCCACGTATTGGTATTCGGTCATAGCAGAGTCGAGTTGGTTTCGCGACAAATAATATCGGGCCATGTTGAGTCGTGCTTCTATGATTCCATCTTTTTGACTCACGGTTGAATTTAAATAACGAATGGATGCAGCAGCAGCAGCTTCTGTATTGCCTAATTGAGCCGCAGATTTAATTTGCCCCAGCAATGCAATGCTTAGGTTGTCGCGGTTACTGGCTATGCGTTCGAGGGAAGCATAATTATCCAATGCTTTCTCGAATTTCTTTTTCATGTAATACAATACTGCGGTTTGCTTGATGGATTTTTCGCTAAACTCATTTCTGTTTTGTAAGGAAACAAATTCGTAGCAAACGAGTGCGGTATCATAATTTCTCAAACTGAAATCACATTCAGCTTTATAAAAATTGGCACGAAGAATGAAAAAGCCACCCGGGAAACGGGTAATGTAGGTTCCAAAGAGCTTGGATGACTTGTTGCAATCGCCTGCTTTATACGCATTGAATGCAGATTCGTAGGTAATCGAATCCTGATAGGTAGGCGATAATACCACATTGGGAAGTACCTTCACATACTCCAAGTAGCCATCTGCATCAGCGTTTGAAACGAAAATATTTTTAGCCACCATCAATGCATCTCTTGCTTCGGGTGTATTGGGATACTCAGTTATCAGTTGCTTAAATATTTGCAATGCTTCCTGATCGCGATCGGTATTGTAATAACATAGTCCTTTGTTTTGGATGGCTTTTCGCAAATACTGGCTTCTAGGGTAGTTGTCAATGATATTTTGAAAGCCCGAAATGGCATCATTAAATCGCTCGTCTTGCATTTTTACCAATGCTACCTCGTATACGGCATCATCAATATAGGTTGATTTTTTGTATTGATTAATGATTTGGGTAAGGGCTGCTATTTTATCATCCGGTTTGTTTAATACCCCATAAATGGTGGCCTGCTGATATAAAGCATAGTCGCTGCCGTTTAAGTTTTTTTCGATGATGATCCCATATTGATTTAATGACTTTTGGTATTGTCTGAGCACAAGGTAGCAATCAGCTATACGCATACTGGCATCGGTATAAATTTCTATATTATTTAATGCATACGCTGTTGCGGTAAAGTTTTTCATTTCTGCTATACAGTCCTCATATGATTCAAGTTTTAGGTGGCTGTATGCCATATTATAGAATGACAAAGGATAGAAACGGGTATCTTTAATTTCAGGATATTTTTGAAAGTTTTTATACAGGCGAATGCTTTCGGTAAATTGTCCTTCACGAAATGCGATTTCGGCAAGCCAAAATGAAGCGAGTGCAAATAATTTTTTATCCAATTCATACGTTTGCGACTTAGCAAATGTTGATTTAGCACCTGCATAATCATTGTTTAAATAAAGTTCTTCAGCACGGTAGTAGCACACCCGTTGGTAGGCAAGTTTAGTTGCTTCATTGGGTTTATTAATGCTTTCAATGATGGGAATCGCATCTTTATAATTTTTGGTTGCGGTAAGTAAATCAGAGAATAAACCTTTGGCTTCATCAATAATGGTAGATTCAGGATAATCATTTACAAATTTTGCCAAGTCTTTTAGCGCTTCTTGCTGAAACGATAACTCAAATGAAAGTTTTGCATGGTTGAATAAAGATAATTCAGTTACCTGCGCATTAAATCCATTATGATATGCCCTATCGAAAGCCAAGCGTGCTGCTTGCTTTTGGTTAGTGGCCAAATAAGCCTCAGCCAAGTGGTAGCTGGCAAATTGTGATGTTGAGTCTTTTTCGGTAGCAATTTTGCTCAGGTATTCAATGGCTTTTTCATTGTTGCCTGTTCTAAGGTATGAATAACCCAATCGGTAAATATCTTGGTTTGTTTTGCCATAAGGCGATTTGGTATGAAACTTCTCAAGAAAAGGAAGGGCTTTGTCATAGCTGCCAAGTTGAAAATAGGATTGCCCCACAATGCCGGCTACATCATTCACAATTTCTTTGTTGGTGATGGTATCTGCAAAACTTACTACCTCATTGTATTTTTTCTGTGCAAAATAGATTTGGGCGATGTACACTTGAGACAAACCACCAAAAGTTTTATTTTTTCCAACCCTGCCAAAGTGATCCAACGCTTCATCATATTTTCCTTCTCTGTATATGATATATCCGTAGTAGTAATTTGCGCTTTCGTAATACTTATTTGGTTTTTCTACAATATTGCCCAAGCTTTTCTTAGCATTTATAAAATCATCCAGTTTAAAATAGCAATAGCCTTTAATAAAATGCATGTGTTCAGCCTCTTCAGGAGTAAGGTCTTCAGCACCTACCAATGCAAGATATTTTACAGCGCTTTTATTGTCTTTTAACCGGTAATAGTATTTTCCAAGTTGAAAAAGTGCCGGTTTTGATTTTGAATGATCGGTATATTGTGTGCCTACTTTGAGCAGTAAATTTACGGCATCTGGATTTAGCAACTCCATTGCACAAACTCCGGCAAAGTAGTATGCATTTATTTTCATCTCCCGGTCGCCAGTTTTTTCGGCAAACATGAGGTAATGTTTTTGGGCCTCGCCAAACATGTCATGGTTATACAATTCTGTGGCGCGGTTGTATATTTTTTGATTGTTTACATACACCTCACTTTTTTGGGCTGTTGAAAGCGTTGCAAAAAAGCTAAGAAGTAAAGCAGCAGTAAATTGATAAATCGAATTTCGCATATCGTTGAAACGTTAACTGATAGATTAACGCCAAAGCTATATGCGATAGGTATTTTAGAATGAATAATTTATCCCCACAGTTGGCATTATTGGCAGTTGATCTATCCTGCGATAATTTACCCTATCAAAATAAAAGATGTTGGCACGGTTGTATACGTTGGTACACGCGACTGTGATCATGAGGGTGCGTGTTTCTGAAAATGTTATTTTTTTAGACAGTGACAGGTCAAGTCGGTGGAAAGTTGGCAGTCGGCCGGTATTGATGTCTGTAAAATAGGGGGTAAGCGTACCATTGGTTGACAGTGGGTTGGTAGATACTCCTTGGTTAAATGGAATTTGTTCGTAGAAACCTTGTGTTTGAGTAAACGGAAATCCAGAACCAAAACTCCATCGGCTATTAAAGTTCCATGAATTTTTATTGCCAAATGCAATTGTTCCAACCAGATTTATATTGTGTCGTCTGTCAAAATTCGGGAAGTAATTTCTGGTGCCGTCAAAACGATTGACATACGTAAGCGAATACACTGCCCAAATATAGAAACGCTTGTAATCGTATTTGTAAAGTACATCAAGTCCGTATGCATCTCCATCTTCTACAATATAACTCACACGTTCAAGTTCAG